>JAGIXO010000004.1 GCA_026122915.1 Candidatus Electronema nielsenii
CCTGCTGCTGGTCTCTGGGCATCCGACAGGGCGATCCTGCTGACAACTTGCATCATTGTTCGTTTCAGGACAAAAAAGCTACCGCCGGACAGCACCCCGCCGATCAGCACCGACTTGGCGCAATGCCAGCCAGACAGATACCAGCCAGACAGGGCAAGCAACACCACGAAGAAGATATTAAATTGCTCAACCGTCCGCAGCAGGGAAAAATCATCAGCCTGCTTTGCGTCTGCGCTGATTGGCTCAGTCATCATCCTTGGCGATTCTTCGGCTCAAATCCCAGAGATGCTTGAAGCCTGCCGCGATACCAAAGCCAAGAAAAAGAAAACTCAGCCACGGCGCGGTACGACCTCCAAACACCTTATTGTCTAAATACCAGCCCATGCCGAAACCGATCACCACCGAGAGGGCGAAGGTCATACCGCTCTGACTGTAGTTTGCCAGATCAGAGAGGATGCCTTTTTCCTCTTTCCGCTCCCGATTTGATTGACTCAATTTGATAGCACGGCGGCGCGGCAAGTGCAATATTTTTCTATTCAGTCGCCAATTTTGTCAGCGAGGCGGCAGTCGCGTCCATAGCCTGCTGCAAATGCTCGCGCTCATGGGCGGCGGAGACAAAAGCTGCCTCGAATTGGGACGGAGCTAGCCAGATGCCGCTGGCTAACATTTGGCGGAAATGCTGCCCGTAGTGTTCTGTATTCGATTTCATTGCCGATACAAAGTCTGTCACCGGCGCGTCAGTGAAGAAGCAGGTCATCATTGAGCCGATTCGGTTCAGCACTGTTGGCACCGGGGCTGCCGCACCGATGGCCGCGAGCTTGTCGGCAAACCAATTGCTCTTTTCCTCAAGTTCTTTATAAAAGCCGGGCCGTCGCACCACCTTGAGCATGGCCAAGCCTGCGGCCAT
Source organism: Candidatus Electronema nielsenii (assembly GCA_026122915.1). GTDB lineage: Bacteria > Desulfobacterota > Desulfobulbia > Desulfobulbales > Desulfobulbaceae > Electronema > Electronema nielsenii. The sequence continues at coordinate 908 of JAGIXO010000004.1, forward strand.
CGCCAGCGGATTGCCGGACAAAGTACCTGCCTGATAGACCGGCCCAACTGGTGAGACCAAATCCATGATTTCCTTTTTGCCGCCGTAGGCACCCACCGGCAGGCCACCGCCGATGATTTTGCCGAGACAGGTCAGATCCGGCAGAATGCCGAAACGCTCCTGCGCTCCGCCAAGAGCCAAGCGGAAACCGGTGATGACTTCATCAAAAATCAGGACAATGCCCAGCTCGGCGGTCAGCTCGCGCAGTTTGCGCAGGAAAGCCAGTTCCGGCACAATCACGCCCATGTTGCCCGCCACCGGCTCGATGATCACGCAGGCGATATCCAAGCTGGCATCGCGCAGGGTCTTTTCGAGTATTTCTATATTATTGTACGGAATGGACAGGGTGTTTTTGACGATGTCCTCCGGCACGCCGGGGCTGCCGGGAATGCCAAGCGTGATCACCCCGGAACCGGCCTTGACCAAGAAGGAATCCGCATGGCCGTGGTAGCAGCCGTCAAATTTGACGATCACTTTGCGCCCGGTGTAGCCCCGCGCCAGCCGCACCGCGCTCATGGTGGCCTCAGTGCCGGAGCTGACAAAGCGCACTTTTTCGATGGAAGGCACGGAAGCGCAGACCAATTCGGCCAGCTCGACCTCCAGCGCGGTGGGCGCGCCAAAACTGGTGCCGTTGGGCACGGCCTCATGAATCGCCTTGACCACTTCAGGATGGCCGTGGCCCAGAATCATCGGCCCCCATGAGCCGACAAAATCAATGAATTCATTGCCGTCCGCATCGGTGATCGTACATCCTTGGGCCTTGGCAACAAAAAGCGGGTCGCAGCCCACAGCTTTGCAGGCCCGCACAGGCGAATTCACGCCGCCGGGAATGACGTGGCAGGCTTGGGAGAAAAGAGCGGCGGAGTTTTTGGTCTTCATGAATGATTTCCGGTTCCGAGTGCTGGTTCAATGATTCCGGGCTTTGCGTCTTGAACTGTCAGCCCCTTGTATGGTAAGCTGCACGGGCAAGACAGTTCTGAATCAAGGGCTTGCAGGCGGCTGGTATTTTACCTGTCCGCCGTTGCCCGCTGACTATAGCATGTTGCTTTTTCTTCTGTCAAAAATAAAAACGGATTTTTGCTGTTCCCAGCTCTGCTGAGGAGGGCTGGGCGGACAAATAGAGCGTTGTGAATAGATGAAAATTACAGCTGACATATATCTCGGTGACTGCAACGAGCAGTTACGATTACTTCCAGAAAATTCTATTGATCTAATTATAACATCACCGCCTTATGCAGATCAGAGAAAAAATACCTACGGAGGTATTCGTCCAGACGAATATGTCGAATGGTTTCTGCCTGTCTCGGAACAGTTGTTGCGTGTTCTCAAGCCAACTGGAACTTTTATTCTCAATATCAAAGAAAAAGTGGTGGATGGTGAACGCAGCACTTACGTGATGGAACTTATTTTGGCAATGCGCAAGCAGGGCTGGCTGTGGACTGAAGAATTCATCTGGCATAAAAAAAATTGCTATCCGGGAAAATGGCCGAATCGCTTTCGTGATGCGTGGGAGCGGCTGCTGCAATTCAACAAAAGCAGAAAATTCCACATGTATCAAGAAGAAGTGATGGTGCCGATGGGCGATTGGGCAACTTCACGCCTGAAAAAACTTTCTGAGACTGATAAAATCAGAGACAATTCAAAGGTCGGCAGCGGATTCGGTAAAAATATTTCCAATTGGCTTGACCGCGACAAAGCATATCCAAGCAATGTGTTGCATTTAGCAACTGAATGTGGCAACAAAAAGCACAGCGCAGCTTTCCCAGAAGCTCTGCCGGAGTGGTTCATTAAACTGTTCACAAGAGAAAACGACACAGTTCTTGATCCGTTCATGGGATCAGGGACGACATTGATTGTCGCCAATCGGATGCGGAGAAATTCTATAGGCATTGAGATCATGCCGGAATATTGTGAAGCAGCGAGGAAGCAGCTCATGCCGCAGACGCTGTTTTTGTTTGAGCCGAGAGCAGAATATGAACAAAATAAATCTGAAAGATGTATCCAGATACGTCGAGCAGAATATAGGCATTTTTCACCAGAAGCGGATTCAAAGCATTGATGGACTAAAGCTGTCCAATGTCCTCAAAAGAAAAAATCCGTATCTCTTTCGAGCAAAATATCTCTTGACTGCGGAGCAAATTGTCAAAGGTTTAGTTGACGCACATATTTCTTCTAATGAAGAAACGCTTTTTGGCGACTGGCTGGAAGGTCTTGCCTTGTTTATCAATGCGCAGACGTATGGCGGACGCAAATCAGGAATACAGGGCATTGATTTGGAATTTGATGCGGATAGCCGACGAAATATAGTGACTATCAAATCTGGCCCTAACTGGGGCAACAGTTCACAGATTGCCAAGATGCGCTCTGATTTTAAAACAGCTCAAAAAATTTTGCGTACCAGTAATTCCAATCTTCATGTTATGGCCGTCAACGGCTGCTGTTACGGAAAAGACAGCAAGCCGGACAAAGGAGATTATTTCAAATACTGCGGCCAGCGTTTCTGGGAATTCATCTCTGGGGACAGTGAATTATTTATAGCAATCGTTGAGCCGCTTGGAAATATGGCAAAAGAAAAAAACGAGGAGTTCCAAAAATCATACGCACAGATGATCAACAGGTTCACTAAAGAATTCGCCAACTCTTTCTGCAACGACAGCGGTGAGATAAAATGGGACGAGATGGTTCACTTCAACTCTTCTGCTGAATAAAATAAATACACACTTCGTCCTATACTGAACAAAATGACTATGAAATCATCTGACTGCAAGAATATTATTAAGATCAAGGCTAATTCTGATAAGAAGCCACTTTCTAAGGAGCAGAAAAAATTTAATCTTCTTATTAAAAAAATCGAAAGCAATAAAAAATTATTCAAAGATTGGAATGACGCTATTCGTACTTTCAAACATAGCATCGATGCCGAGTATAGGAAACTGCACGATGAATACGATAAACAGCTTGTAGTGCTCTTGCGCCTCCTTGATGCGGCATATCCGAACAAGCTGTTTACAAAAACAGATAAAAGAAAAATGAATCATCTGATCGTCTCAATTGGTGACGAATTGATGTCGGATGAAAGAACAGAGGAAGTTATGGATATTTATAATAAATACAAAACAGATATTCCTCAAGTCGATGAAAAAAGTGACCAACAAGTCGGCGAGATGATGAAATCTATGTTTGAAGAAATATTAGGCGTTGAGATTGATGATGAGATTGATGTCAGTTCGCCGGAAAAATTTGAAGCTGCCCTGAAAGAAAAAATAACTCAGAAAAAAGAGCAGGAACGGCTGGCTGAAGAACAGCGCAGTAGGCGGAAAAAGACAGTAAAGCAATTAGAAAAAGAAGCAAAATTGAAGCAGCAAGAGCAGGAACTCAGCAAGTCAATTCAAGAAATTTATCGAAAAATGGTTGCTGCGCTGCATCCTGACCTTGAGCAAGATGAAGCCGAAAAAGCGAGAAAAACGAAGATAATGCAAGAGGTGAACGTTGCTTATTCAGAGAAAGATTTATTACGTTTATTTGAATTACAATTGGAACTGGAGCATATTGACGAATCCCAGCTTGGCGATATCGCGGAAGAAAAATTAAAACTTTTCAATAAAACTCTGCAAAACCAGCTAAAAGAGTTGGAGCAGGAAATTTATTTCATCGAGAACGGAGCAAAAATGGAAATTGATTGGCTTCAATTTATTTCTTTGTCACCGGATCAATTTTTGGAAGAATTGCAGCAAGGGATACGAGATTTTGAAGGCAATATAGAAAAAACAAAAAAATATATTGAACAGTTCACATCGCATCAAGAACTGAAAGCGTTCCTGAAAACCTATAAGGTGCCTCGTCAGCAGTCTTGTATACCTGTCCCCCTCGATTTATACCTTTAAAAGGGGGGAATATTTTTCATTCAATGGAGATTAGCATGAAATTCAAACGTAATGTAGTGTTAGCTGTGAGTATTTTTTCTATAATTGTAGCTGGCCTTGCCATGATAGAGCCAGCAGGAGCTGAAAAGCAAGACAGCAATCAGAAGTATAAATGTGATGGACGCACACACTGCTCGCAGATGACTTCATGTGAAGAGGCAAAATTTTTCATCAAAAATTGCCCTAACACGAAAATGGATGGAAACAATGATGGTATTCCCTGCGAGAAGCAGTGGTGTAAACAGCCAATAACAATTGAGAAAACGATCTCTGTTTTGCGCTGACAGGGATCGTTCACAATCAAGAGGAACACTATGAAAAAAAACGCTCAACATACCATTGCTGCCTTATTGCTAACCTTCCTTTCTTCTTCCTCAGCGTTGGCGAAATTTGATCTTCCTGATTATGTTTATCCTGCCAGTCAGCTGAAGGAGGCGCAGACAAAAGCCAAAAGCGGCAAGAAACCGCTGGCTTTTGTCGGCACTAACAAAGAAACTACTTGTCCGATAGCGACAGCAGCCAGCCAAGAGATTTTTCAAGGACTGAAAGATTCCTGCATTATTGTCTATGTCGAGCAGGATGATGTCGATAATCTCCCAAAGATTGCAGAAAAGGCTCTGGAGTCAGAAGAAGCAGGCAAGTATATTCCAAAAACAGCAGTGGTTAGTGCGGACGGAAGCACGCTGATCCTCATTCTTCCTGATGCTCAACCTGAGCAACGGGCGATGAAAATCAAGGAAGCGCAGGAAAAAATCGCTCAGTATATGGCAGAAAAATAATTAACCCTTCTGTCTTTCATCTCACTACAAACACGCATAAAGGAGAACCAGATTATGGCAAGTGACAAAGTTATTAATGTGACAGATAGTTCTTTTGAAAGTACCGTGATTAACGGAGAACTTCCCTGCCTCGTTGATTTTTGGGCACCGTGGTGCGGCCCATGCAAGGCTATTGGCCCGGTTATTGATCAGCTCGCGGATGAATTTGACGGTAAAGTGAAAATCGCCAAGATGAATGTCGATGAAAACCCCGAAACCCCGGGAAAATTCAGCATCAGGGCCATCCCGACTTTGATTTTATTCAAAGACGGCAAAAAGTTAGACACGATCACCGGTGCAGTGGGCAAAGGCCAGCTGGTGATGTTGCTCAACAAGGCAGTCTGATCGTTCCAGCGGCGCAGTCTCCGGGGCGTACCGCGCTCCGGGGGCGAAATTCAATTGCGGAAAATTCTTATGAACAAGCCAGATTATCAACTGATCATCGTCGGCGGCGGCCCTGCCGGACTAACTGCCGGGCTGTACGCCGCGCGCGGGCGGATCAAAACTCTACTCATCGAAAAAGGCGCAACCGGCGGCCAAGTATTGCTTACGGACTGGGTCGATAATTATCCCGCCTTTCCTGATGGTGTGGCTGGTTTTGAGCTGATAGACAAGATGACTGCCCAAGCTGATCGTTTCGGTCTGGAAAAAAAATTTGCCACTGTTGAGTCGCTGGATTTGCAGGGCGAGCTGAAAAGCGTTCGCTTGGATTCTGGCGAGCAACTGACTTGTGAGGCGATTATTCTTTGCACCGGAGCCAGACCGCGTAAAATCGGCGTACCGGGCGAAGAAAAACTGCAAGGCAAAGGTGTGTCTTACTGCGCTACCTGCGATGGCCCTTTTTATCGTGATCAAGAAATCGTGGTGGTGGGTGGTGGCAACACTGCAATTCAGGAAGCGATCCATCTAACCAAATTTGCAAAAAAAGTTACTGTTATTCACCGAAGAGATAGCCTGCGGGCCACCGCCATTTTACAGGAAAAGGCTTTGGCGAACGAAAAAATCAAATTTATCTGGAACGCTCAGGTCAGCGAAATCATTGGCACGGAGAGCGTCGAGGCAGTGAATATCCGCTATAACGACGGCTCGACCTCTGTGCTGCCGGTGACAGGAATTTTTGTCCTCATCGGAGTGATGCCTAACAATGAAATCCTGCCGCTGGAGCAGCTAAAAACCGACGAAGGCGGCTTCTTGATCACGGACAGTGAAATGGGCTGTCTCGACCTGCCGGGCGTATTTGCCGCAGGCGACATCCGCAGTAAGCTCTTCCGCCAGATCATCAATGCTGCCGGTGAAGGGGCCAACGCCGAGCTTTCCGCTGAACACTATCTCGGCACCCGACCGAGCTGAATATAAAAAAACACTCAGGATACCGCTATGCAAACCGCTGTTTCCAAATACCGCACCGCACACCCCCGCTCCGTTATTTATGTACTTCTTGCCGCCACGTGCCTTTCTCTGAGCGGCTGCGGCACGGTTAAAGATATGTTCAGCTCTTGGTCGTTCGGCGCGGATAAAGATGAGGCGTTTGAACCGGCGGATACCTTAGCGGCCAAGGGCATGGAAGATTACAAGATCGCTAATTATTCGGATGCGCTCAAGTCCTTTCAAAGTATCATTGATCACCACCCGTTTAGCCCACAGGCTCTGCTGGCCGAGCTGAAGGCCGCAGACTGCCAGTATTACAACGGCAAATATGCGGAAGCCAAGGAGCTATACAAGACCTTTGAGGAGCGGCATCCTACCAATGAGGCTGTGCCTTATGTCATGTTTCAAATTGGGATGTGCGATCTTTCCCGATCCAGTCGAATCGACCGCGACCCTACCGGTGCGCGTGACGCAGTGCAATCTTTTTCCCAGCTCCTGCGCGTTCATCCTGATTCGCCGTACGCCAGCGAGGCCAAAGCGAGGATACAGGAGGGAAAAGAGTTTATTGCCAGCCACGAGTATTTTGTCGCGGTTTTTTATGTCCGCACCAGCAAATATGAGCAAGCCCAGCATCGCCTAAAATATTTGATCGCCACCCACCCGGACGCTGCGGTCATTCCTAAGGCCAAAGAGCTACTGACTAAGTTAGAAGCAGGCAAGCCGCCCAAATGGGGCATAGAAAAATGGTTGCCAGATTGGCAGCTGCCGGACTGGGGCTGGTGGAAAAAGGGCAAGGACGTGGTCGAGGAAACCGGCAAAGAGGCGGAGAAATCCGCCCAATAACGGAGCGGGACGACATTTATGGGCTTCCTTGACAGCGAAGAGCTGCTTGAGCTGCTGCTGCGGCAACGGCTGATCAACGAGCAGCAGAAACAATTTGTCCTCCGCAACAAGGAGCGACAAACGCAGTTGCTGCTCAAGCAACAGGGGATGCAGAAGCCCGGTAGTGGCCCGGCGGGTCGGGGTTATCCTGACATGGTAGATATTGTAGCTTCCATGAAGCTGGAAATGCCGGGCGGCAAAAAGAAAATTCTCACTGAAGAGACCGTGATGCGGACGGTCGCTCATCACCTCAGCATCCCCTTTAAAAAACTTGATCCGCTGGAGTTGGATATTGAAATCGTCACCAAAACGATTCCCCGTTCCTTTGCCATTAGCCATTTGATTCTGCCTTTTGAAGTCCGCAACGGCGTTCTTCAAGTTGTCACCTATGACCCGGAAAATAAAAGTGCGCTGGAGGACATTGAGCAAGTCAATCAGATCAAGGTCAATCCTTGGTTAAGCACCCGCAGTGATATTAAAAAAATTCTGTCGGAATTTTTCGGTTTCCAACAGTCAATCACCGCAGCTGAAAGTCAGTTCAGCGGAAGTGGTGTCAGCGCAGCGGTCGATATTGGCAATTTAGAGCAGTATGTTAAGCTCTCCAGCACCGAACTCAGCTCCACCGACCAGCACATCAAGGCGGCAGTCAATCATCTTTTCAAATATGCCATTGATCAGCGGGCCAGTGACATTCATATTGAGCCGAAACGCGATTGCTGCATGATCCGCTACCGGATCGACGGCATTCTCCATACCATCTATAAACTGCCCAAGGCTGTGCATTCGGCCATCAGTTCGCGAATCAAAACCTTAGCTCGCTTAGACATCGCCGAAAAACGGCGGCCTCAGGACGGCAGAATCAAGATCAGCCAGCAGGACGGTAAAGAAGTCGAGCTACGTGTTTCGACTATTCCGGTCTCTTTTGGTGAAAAGACGGTTATGCGTATTCTTGATTCCAGCGTGATCTTTCAAGACTTAGACGAAATTGGCTTTTCTAAACGAGATCGAGCGGTTTATGATTCCTTCATGAAAGCTCATCACGGCATTGTCCTTGTCACTGGCCCGACCGGCAGCGGTAAATCCACCACGCTTTATTCCACCCTCAAGAAAATTGCCACGCCGGAAATCAACATCATTACGGTGGAAGACCCAGTGGAAATGGTGCATGAAGAATTCAATCAAATATCTGTGCAACCACAGATTGATGTCACTTTTTCTACTATTCTGCGGCATATCCTGCGTCAAGACCCTGATGTGATTATGATCGGCGAGATACGCGACCTCGCCACCGCCACCCACGCGGTACAGGCCGCCCTGACCGGTCATCTCGTTTTTTCTACCCTCCACACCAACGATGCAGTTTCCACGGTCATCCGTTTGCAAGACCTTGGTCTTGAGCCATTTTTAGTCGCTTCTACCATGCTCGGTGCCTTGGCCCAGCGCTTGGTGCGCAAAATCTGCCCGCATTGCATTGAAGGCTATCAGGCCGATTTTGCTGAGTTGCAGCGGATGGGCTTTCCGGTTTCTGGTGAAGGCACGATTGAACTCAAGCGCGGTAACGGCTGCAAAGAATGTCGGAAGACCGGTTACGCAGGTCGGATGGGTATTTTTGAGATATTTCCTATGTCCGACAAGATCAAAAAGTTGATCACGGAAAAGGCTTCTGATGCCGAGCTGCGGCAAGTCGCTATCCGCGAAGGAATGACCACGCTCAACGAAGATGCTTGGCAGAAAGTGAAGAATGGCCTGACCACAGTGGAAGAAGCGAGACGAGTTTGCGGAGCAGATGCCTGATAGGACTTGAAGCTGCACGCTCTTCCTTCTTTCCGCTGCACTTTGCTGTTGCTTTTCAAGCAATCAGCAGTAGAATGCTTTTCTTTGCGAAAGCAAAACGGCAGGTTCTGCCGCACCGATTCAACAATGTAGAGTTCTTATCCGAGGAGAATGCAGCCATGAAGCCCCGATTTGTCTTGCCCGCCGTTGTTTCTTTATTATGCGGCTTATCCGCAGCGCAGGCCCATGAGCTGCCCGAAGGCGCGGCTCCTTTGGAAAAATCCGAGCAGTGCGCTGCCTGCCACCCGACGATCTTCCAAGAATGGCAGGAATCGTTCCACGCCAAGTCCTCTGTGCATAAGGATTCCGCTCATAAGGCCATGCACCAAGCCTATAGCAAGGCGATGATCGCCAAGGGGCAGAAGGCTAATTATCACTGCGCTACCTGTCATGCGCCGATGGCTGATAATCTGAAAGCCCTGATGAGCGGCGAGGCCGAGCCGGACAGCAGTAATACAACGCAGGTAGAAGGTGTGGGTTGTACGTTCTGTCACCGCATCGAGGCGGTTAACAAGGGCAAGAGCTTTGATCAGTACACATTGAGCAAGGAAGGTGCGTATCATACCAGTCGCCCGGCTAACAAGAAGGCCCCGCACCAGACCGCAACATCGCCGCTGTTTGCTGATGGCCAAGTCTGCATGGGCTGCCACAGCCAGTATGTCAACCCGCACGAGGTACCAGTGTGCGTGATGACTGAAGAAGGCAAGGGCAACTGCATCACCTGCCACATGACCCAAGCAGCAGGCGGCGCGGCAGCCAGTTCAACCAAGAAGACTCACCTCTCGCACCGGGTACTTGGTGGTCACGATTTGGATATGCTGAAAAAGGCTGCGACGCTGGAAGTGAAGATCGAGAACACCGGCAAGGAGCGCACTGTCGTGGTGGCAGTGAAAAACATCACCGAGCATACCTTCCCCTCGACCAACCCTATGCGGATGGCCTTTGTCAAGGTGCGAGCTAAGGACAAGAAGGGGGTGGTGATCTGGGAGAACTTCAAGGCAGACCCGCTGAAAGAGGACAAGCAGGCTGTGTTCTTCAAAGCCTTCAAGGCAGGTGACAAGGTGGGCGTGCCGTCCTGGGAAGCGGAGGCCTTGGCCTTTGACACGCGACTCAAGGTGGGTGAAACCCGCAGTCTGAGCTATCCGATCTACAGCCCCGAAATCAGTGAAGTTGAGGTAGAGCTGTTCTATCTGCTCTTCCCACCCAAGGCAATTGAGGGCTTTGGTATTCCCAAAGACGGGGTGAACGACAAACGCTACTCCGTGGCGAAGAAGTCGGTGAAGATGTAAACGGGAGGAAACCGGCTGCCCGAAGAGGACAGCCGGTTGATTGGTCAGGCTTTTCGCCTACTGTTGCGCAGGTAAGCCACCCAATACACCGCGCCGACCTGCACCGCACCGCCGACGATGTTACCTGCGGTTGACATGATGATGTTGGTCATGCAGCCGAAGCCAGATATCGTGCCGTGGTCATCCAAGATCAGGCCAAAGGGTAGGAAGAACCAGTTGGCAATAGAATGCTCAAAGCCAATAGCAACAAAAGCGGCTACCGGCAGGAAGATCGCCATGATCTTATCAATCACGCTGCGACCACCCATAGCTAACCAGACGGCCAGACAGACCAGCGCATTACAGAGCATCCCCCGCAGAAAAGCCTCGCACAGGGTCAGATTAGCCTTGTTCGCCGCAATCTTCACAGCTGTCGCCCCGACTGCCCCACCGTTGATGTCAGCAATTCCAGCCAGCACCACCAGCACTACCGTGAGGACTGCGCCGATGACGTTACCAAGATAGGAGTAGAACCAGTTGCGTAGGACGCTGTGGGTGCTAATCTGGCCACTGGCCCAAGCCATAGTGAGCAGGTTGTTACCCGTGAACAGCTCTGCCCCACCCACCACCACCAAGATCAGCCCTAAGCTAAAGCTCAGGCCGCCCAGCAGACGGGTTGGGCCGAAACCGAGGGTGGAGTCGGTTATCACCACCGTGAAGAAGAGCGAGCCAAGGGCGATGAAGGCCCCGGCCATCATCGCCAGTACCAGTAAGGTCAGGGTGTCAGCATGGGCCTTTCTCACCCCCATGCTTTCGACCTTACGGGCAATGTCGTCCGGCGAGTAGGCATCGCCAAAGCCTGGTGCGGTTCTCATGAATCCTCCTCCTTGTTGAGTTATCTCCTGCCGCTGGGCGGCCCTGATTCACTTCGGATGATGCAGCAATTCAGTTTCAATGATACCGCAAGCAACGATAAAGAGGAAGGGCTTCTTGAATGGGTTGCATTCTGCCTACTCCGCCGCGCCTTGCTTGGGTGCCGAGGGATCAGAACAGGAGGTTGAACAGCCAGCCAGTGCAGAGAATGCCTGTTCCCACCACAGCGACAAAGACGGCGATCAGCTTCGGCTTGAGCACCTTGCGGAGGATCACCATCTCTGGGAGCGAGAGGGCAATCACGCTCATCATAAAGGCCAGTGCTGTGCCTAAGGCTGCGCCCTTGCCGAGCAGTGCCTCCATCACCGGCACGATGCCAGCCGCATTGGAATACATGGGAATGCCGATCAGCACGGCCACAGGCACTGACCACCACTGGTCGCGGCCCATGATCGAGGCCATGAAGTCCTCTGGCACATAGCCGTGAATCGCCGCGCCCACGGCAATACCCGCGATCACGTACAGCCAGACCTTGCCCACTATCTCACGCACGGCGGTTTTGCCCATGCTGATACGGTCATGCCAGGTTAGCTTGCGCTCAATCACCAACTCCCGCACTGAGCGCATTTCCTGCACCCAATCTTCAATCAGGTGTTCAAGGTGGAGGCGACCAATGACCCAGCCTGAGACAATGGCGATCAGCAAGCCAGAGCCAAGATAGATAGCTGCCGCCTGCCAGCCAACCAAGCCGTAGAGGAGCACCAGAGCGACCTCGTTGATCATGGGCGCGGAAATGAGGAAGGAGAAGGTCACGCCGAGCGGCACCCCGGCTTGAACAAAACCGATGAAGAGCGGTACCGCCGAGCAGGAGCAGAAGGGGGTGACAATGCCAAGCAGGGCAGCCAGCACATTGCCGACAGCCTCGTTGCGACCAACCAAGTACTTGCGGGTGCGCTCCTTGGTGAAGAAGGAACGCACCATGCCGACGACAAAGACGATCAAGGTCAGCAGTAGCATGACCTTGGGCGTATCATAAACAAAGAACTGTACAGCCGCGCCGAGATGACTGCCTTGCTCCAAGCGCAGGAGTTTGTAGGCAAAGAAATGAGAAAAGGGCAGCAACAGGCTGTAGAGTAGATACCAGATGGCCAGCCCGACTATGCCAAACAGGAGCATCCGGCCTTTGCTCATCGCTGCTTTGCTTGTGCCGCTGTTTTTGTTCGAGCAGCCGCAGCCGCCTAATTGCATCGGTTCCATACTTCCTCCTCACTGGTTTTTTTGGCGCAATATCGCCGCAGCAGGCAGAGCGTTGCGCATTCGCTCCACCGATGGGTTCTCGTTCAGCCAGCTCGTTAGCTGCTTCAGCATCGCCTCGGCATAGGGCGAATCGCTGCCGTCCGCTATGCTGTAGAGTATCCAAGTACCTTGTCGGCGTTTGGTGACTAAGCCCGCCTCCTCCAGCACCTTCATGTGCTTAGAAACCGTGGGCTGCGCCAGCCCAAGCACCTGCTGTAGCTCGCAGACACAGCGTTCGCCCGCCTCCAGCAGCTTGATGGCTGCGGCCCGGTTCGGGTCAGACAGGGCTTTCATCACCCGGATGAGTTTGTTCATGGTTGCCACTCTTATTATTCATATATTGCCATACGGTAATATATAGACCCCCGTGTTGCCCTGTCAATGATTTCTTTGCAATCAGTCCGCTGTGCCGCTAAGATATCCGCATGAATCAGGAACAGGATGCGGCCTTCATGGGTAAGGCTTTGGCATACGCCACCTACGCTGCGGCCTTGGAAGAAGTGCCAGTGGGCGCGGTCTTGGTCAGCGCGGACGGTAGGCTGCTCGCTGGTGCAGGCAACAACTGCATTCAGGCAAACGACCCCACCGGTCATGCCGAGATGCGTGTCCTGCGTATTGCCGCTGAGAAGGTCGGCAACTACCGCCTGCCTAGGACGACCTTGTATGTTACCTTGGAGCCATGCCCGATGTGTGCGACAGCCCTGCTCCTCGCCAGGGTAGAGCGGATTGTCTTTGGTGCGACAGACCCTAAAAGCGGGGCGATTCAGTCTGTTTATCACATTGGCAGTGATGGTTGCCTGAACCATCGCTTCAGCATCACCAGCGGGGTGCGGGCTGAGGAATGCGGCAGTATTCTGCGAGCGTTCTTTCGGCAACGGAGAGGAAAAAGCATCGCGTCGCCACTTTTAGCTTGTCAAACGACTGAACTCGGTTTAAATAGATGTGCAGCAGTACCGCCGTGAAGTGACAAGGCGACTGCGGAAGGTGAGAGCAGCTTAGTCCCGACTGTTGCTTTTCACAGCTCAGGAGAGGTGACCGAGTGGCTTAAGGTGCACGCCTGGAACGCGTGTGTACGCAAGTACCGTGAGTTCGAATCTCACCCTCTCCGCCAACATGATAAGCGACCCCAAGTTTGACAGCCGGGTCCTGCACAATAAAGAATCGTGAACCCCGTCAGATCCGGAAGGAAGCAGCGGCAGCGAGACTCTTTATGTGTTGCAGGAGTGCCCGGCTGTCTTTTTTTATGCTCGCTTGCCGCCCCGCAAGAAAGATTGTTATCCTGCCATTCCAAGTCAAATATGCCTTATATAGTCAATTCAGGCTATTGATTTTTAATCGCAGGAGCAGCCAGCATCTTCCTTTTCCCTTGCAGTCTGCGCTGCCCGCACTGTATGCTTTGCCGGGCATTTCCTTTCATACTTCCCAACAGATAAGGAGCACAACAGCATGGACCCTGTTACAATGGCTGTCGTCAACGGCATCGCGTGCGGAGCAGCAGGCGGTCTTGTCACCGCCACAGTCCCGGCAGCAGTCAAGGCGGCGACCGATGCGTGGAACAGCTTCAAAGCCCTGTTGCAGCGCAAGTTCGGCCAAGACAGCGCGTTGCTGAAGTCAGTGCAGGAACTGGAGCAGAACCCAGATTCCAAAGCCCGCAAGGATTTAGTTGCGGAGGAGGTGGCGAAGAGCAAGGCGCATCAGGATGAAGAGCTGTTGGCTGCTGCGGGCAAGCTGCTGGAGCTGCTCAAGGCAGTACAGCCGCAGGCGGCGTATCACGCTTTGCAGACTGGCTCCGGGGCAGTGGCGCAAGGGACTGGTGCGGTTGCTGCGGGAGCAGGAGGCATTGCAGTGGGCGGCAATGTGCGGGGAGGCATCAACATGCCGGGCAGCAAGGGTGGCGAAGATGAGCGCAAGCCCTGATGAGCGCACCGGGGCCTGCCCAAGCAACAGCGGCTCTGGGGCAACAGCGCAGGACGGCGCGGTTGCTGCTGGTGAGAACGGGCTGGCGGCTGGCAGAGACATTAACTTCTACACCAGCAACCAGCCTGCGCCGCCTCCTATCCCCCGCCAGCTTCCCACGCTTGAACCCTGCTTTCTCCACCGCAAGGAGGAGCTTGCTTGGCTGAACGACAGGCTGCATCCCGGCAAGGTGGCAGCGGTGTGCGGGCCGGGCGGCATGGGCAAGAGCGCGCTTGCTGCCCAAGCAGTGCATCAGTTGGAGCCAGCCCGCTTCCCGGACGGCATCATCTTCCATAGCTTCTATCATCAGCCGAAGGTGGAGACCGCCCTGCAAGCTCTCTGCGCGGCCTTTCAGATCGAGGCAAAGGCGGGGCTTGAGACTGCGGTGCGGAATGCCCTCTCAGGCAGGAAGGCGTTGCTCATCCTCGATGGGACGGAGCAGGCGGATGACCTGCCAGCTCTGCTGCGGCTGCGCGGTGGGTGCGGGGTGCTGATCACCAGCAGGAAGACTGAGGACGCGCTGGATGAGCTGTGGGAGCTGAAGCGGCTGGACAAGGCGCAGGCAGAAGAGGTGTTCCGGCACTACAGCAAGGTTTCGGGTGATGACGCAAACGTAGCGGGCATTTGCAAGATACTGGACGGCTGGCCGGTTGCTCTGCGGATTGCGGGTCGGTATCTGCGCAGGACGAAAGAGAGCGCGGCCTTGCTGCTGCGGCGCAGCGTGGATGCGGTGAGTGCTGATGCCCGGCTTGCGCTGGGCTTGGCAGGCTGCTTGGCCTTTGCGCCGCTTGCCCGCGAGCCGGTGGCTGCCATTCTCGATGGTGATGAACGCCGAAGCCGCGCCGCCCTGAACGAGCTGGTCACATACGGCCTGCTGGAGAAGCGCGAGGAACGCTGGCAGATAAGCCACGCGCTCATCCACACCTACGCCCGCAAAGAGCTGGCCCTGAGCACAGAGAGCATGAAGCAGCTGGCAGACTGGTACATTGCTTTCTGCAAGGCTGCGAGCAATGAAGGCTTGAAGGGCTACGCCCGCCTTGATGGAGAGCGGGCGCACTGCCTGCGGCTGATGGAGAGCTGCCTTGCTATCAAGCTGTTTGGAGAGTTGAGCCACTTGGTCGTGTTCATGGATAACTATTTAGATCTGCAAGGTCACTGGACAGAACATCAAGATGCTTTCAATATGATGTTGGCTGCTGATCAGCAAGCAGGTGAGTACAAACATAAAGCATGGAGCCTTAATCAATTAGGGCTTACCTGCCGTAAACGTGGCGAGTATGCGAAGGCTCTGGAGTGCTTCAACCAGAGTTTTGAGATATATTGCGAAATAGATGATCAGCAAGCAAAAGGAACAATTCTGAATAATATTGGTTGGACGCATGATATACAAGGTAAATATGAGTACGCCTTGCAATATTACAAAAAGAGTTTAAGCATACGTCGAAGGATTGGCGACCGAAGGGGTATAGGTCAAACATTGACTAATATCGCAATGATTTATACAGTCCAAGGCAAGTATGAGATAGCGTTGAAGTATCTTAAATGTGACTTGGCTATATGCCGAAATACTAAAGATAAGGTTGGAGAGGCTGCGACCTTGAACGGTATTGGCTCAGTTTACTATCATAAAGGTAGTTTCATAAAGGCACTGAGATATTTGAGACAAGCCTTAGATATAGCGCAAGAGTATGGAGACAAGGCTGGTGAGACAGTAACTTGCTTTAACATAGCAGGTGTTTTTCATGCTCAAGGCAACCTTGCCAAGGCAGAGGAACACCTCAGCCAAGCCGTGCAGCTTGCAGAGCAGATCGGCTATCCTTCTTTGGAGCAATGGCGCGAAGGATTGGCACGGGTGCGGGCAGCGCGGCGGGGGTAATCCCTTTGTCATTCCGGGGTGTAGGGGCAGGCCCCCGTGCCTGCCCGTCGTTGCAATCGGGACACGCAGGGCGGCCACAGGGGGCCGCCCCTACGGGGTTTGGTATGCACAGGCTGGGGCGAACCGTATGAGGAGTCTATCTCTCTGCTCCCCACCAGAGTGCGGCCAACCGTTGCACTCCAGTGGAACCGCAACTTGCACGAGAGTGAAAGCCGCCATTGCACTCTCGTGAAACGATCCGTTGCACTCTCGTGAAACGATCCGTTGTACTCTCGTGCAATGCACCGTTGCACGAGAGAAGTATCCACCGTTGTACTCTCGTGCAACGTGCCGTTGTACTCTGGTGCAACCAATCTTTGCACTCTGGCGCGGGCAGCGCGGCAGGCGTAGATGGACGCTGCCTGAAATCATTTAGCCATCAGGGGTAAGAAACTCACGAGGAGACAAGCATGAACTGGCAGGAAGTGTGCGCTGATCCGCGCTTGCATGATTTGCCGTATAAAATTGAACTCAATGAACGAGGGCAAATTCTGATGAGTCCAGTCCGCCTGTATCACTCCGCCTTTCAGGGGAAAATAATCAAGCTGCTGACTCAGCTTGTGCAATGCGGAGAAGCCTTTCCTGAATTCGCCATCGCCACAGAAAAAGGCACTAAGGTTGCTGATGTGGTCTGGTGTTCTGATGCGCTGTGGCAGCAAATCAAACATCAGGCGGAAAGCCCTGTTGCCCCGGAAATCTGCGTGGAAGTGCTGTCCGCAACAAACACGGCGGAAGAAATGCTGGAAAAGAGACGGCTGTATTTCATGCACGGCGCGGAAGAGGTTTGGATTTGCGATCAAGATGGAACGATGCAGTTCTTTGTTGCCGCCGGAGAAATTGCACATTCAAACATTGTCCATGCTTTTCCGAAGCGCATTGCATTGTAATTCAAACAGGATGCCTAAACTACCTTGTCCTATCTCGTCCTTGCCCGCAAATCCCGGCCTCAGAACTTCGTTCAGGTCGTTGGCCAACAGCACATCGTCCGTACCCTGCGCAACGCCCTCCTGCGCAATCGGGTGCCGCACGCCCTGATCTTCAGTGGAGTGCGCGGCACCGGCAAGACTACGCTGGCCCGGATTATGGCCAAGGCTCTCAACTGCGAGAGCGGACAGCCGCCGGAACCGTGCTGCTCCTGCCGCTCCTGCAAAGAAATCGCTGCGGGTAATTCTGTTGATCTGCACGAGATCGACGGTGCATCCAACCGAGGCATTCAGGAAATCCGCGAGCTGAAAGAGAACATCCGCTTCATGCCGGTCATGTCGCGCTTCAAGATCATCATCATTGATGAAGTACACATGCTGACCACCGAGGCCTTCAACGCTCTGCTGAAGACCTTGGAGGAACCGCCCGCACACGTTTATTTCATGTTCGCCACCACTGAGCTGCACAAAGTGCCGGTGACGATTCTCTCCCGCTGCCAGCGGTATGAGCTGAAACGGGTGGCGAGCAACGAGTTGTCCGCTCATTTCGCCTCGCTTGCCAAAAGTGAAGGGATTGCTGTTGAGTCAGCCGCGCTGAACATGGTGGTGCGGGCTGCTGGCGGCTCGGTTCGCGACGGCCTCAGCCTGTTAGATCAGTTGTTCTCCTATTGCGGCGAGCAGGTTTCCGCCCAAGATGCGGCAGAGGTGCTGGGCATGGTTGGCGGCGAAGTGATTGCTGGGACAGCCCAGGCTCTGCTCACGGGCGACTTGGCCGCTGCGCTTGATCGGCTGGAGACGGTGACGGCGACCGGCATGGACATCAAACGCTTCATCAACGAGTTGTTGGCGTGGTTCCGCGGCCTCGTGGTCTGTCGTGTGAGCAAAGACCCGGCCCAACTCCTCGACCTGCCTGCGGACGAACTGTCTCTGCTGCAAGAGACCGCCGCCAGCCATTCGGCTCAAACGCTTTTCCTGCTCTTCAATCTGCTCATGGAGAGCTTGGAAAAGGCGGCTTGGTCGTCGCGGCCCCGCTTTGCCGTGGAGATGGCTTTTATCCGCGCGGTACAGGCTGAAGAGGTGGTGCCAGTGACCGAGCTGCTGGGCCGTTTGGATAGCATTCTCGCCGGAGTTGCTTTGCCGCAGACGACAGAGCCAGCCGCGTTTTACGACAAAAAAAAACTGTAGTTCCTGAACGCAGCGTCGCCAAAGCCTCAGAGCCACCGCCCGCGCCGCCTTTGCCGGAGGAAGATATTCCGCATCCGGCAGAACAGCCGCCCTCCCTTCCCCCGCAGAAGGTTGCGGCGGGAGAGCGTGACATCCGCAAGGACTGGCCAGACTTCATCAAATCGGTGAAAAAACCGTGGATCGCTTCAGCCTTGGAGAAGGCGGCTTCGGTTCATCTGGAAAACGGCAGGCTGATTCTCACCTACCATGATTCGATCGAATGCAGCACGCTCAAAATCAAAGAGCAGCGGGCCGAACTGACCGCGCTGGTCAGCGATTTTTTTCAGGAAAGCCTGAGCGTAGTCTTTGACGAGCCAAAAGCCTGCGGCCTGCCTGCGGAATCCGGCGGCGCGGAGGCGGTGCGCAAGGAGCGGCAGGCTTTGGTCGATGATCCCTTAGTGGTGTTAGCAGCGGAGATTTTCAACGGCCAAGTTGGTGACATTCGGGTCGGACCGCAGTATAAGAAACCGTTGGCAGCGGCAGAAGAGACTACCGAGGGTAGCGACGAAGTGTAATCCAAAAAAGGAGCGAGAAATGAATATTGCCGAGATGATGAAGCAGGCCAAGGAATTGCAGGAAAAAATGGGGAGCGTACAGGCCGATTTGGCGGGCAAGAGCGTTATCGGTTCGGCTGGCGGCGGCATGGTTACTGCGACCATGAACGGTAAGGGCGAGCTGATTGGGCTGAAGATTGAAAAGGAGATGATCCGCCCGGAAGAAGCAGAGATGCTACAAGACCTGATCGTGGCCGCAGTCAGCGACGGAGCGCGCAAAGCCGCTGAACTGGGCCGCAGCGAAATCTCCAAGTTGACCGGTGGCCTGAAGATTCCTGGCTTTTCCTGAGCGATCAGCCCCCTTGCTCGATTTGGCGCACCTGACGAACAAAGTCCCGGATGCGTTGATGATCCTTGCAGCCGGGGCTGATCTCCACTCCTGAGTTCACATCTACCGCATAAGGTCGCGCCGCTTCCAGTGCCTTGCAGACATTGTTTGCGTCTAAGCCACCCGCCAGAATGAAATCGCGTTGCAGCCGGAGCGGCTTTATCAGCGACCAGTCAAAGGTTTGTCCCGTGCCGCCCTCTTGTCCCTTCTGATAGGTATCTAAAAGAAAACCCTGTACATGCTCATTGTACGGTGCCACGTCCTCGGCCCGTAGTTGTGTTCCCACCCGCAGAGCCTTGATGATTTGGCAGGGCGCGGCAGAATGGCTCAATTTTTCGCAATAGTCAGGCGACTCCTGCCCGTGCAGCTGGACATAATTAAGCGAGCAAAAACGAATGATTTCCTCTACCTCCTCGCGGTCTCGATCAACAAACACGCCCACCGTATCAACAAAGGGCGGCAACTGCTTGATGATGATCCGGGCGGTTTCTGGCTCAACACAACGCGGGCTTTTTTTATGAAAAATAAAGCCCAGCGCATCTATGCCCGCCTCGACAGCTGCCAAGGCATCTTCCAAATTTGTGGTACCGCACATTTTAATGCGGATTCGGCGCACGTTCATCACTCAGATCGACAGAAAATCGCGCAGGGTTGCTCCCTGCTCTGTGCTGCGCATTAGACTTTCTCCGATCAGTGCCGCTTTCACCCCAGCTTCCTTTAACCGAAGCATGTCCGCCCGACTGGAGATTCCAGATTCACTGACTACCGGAATGTCTGCGGGAATCAGTTTCAGGAGGCGGAACGTTGTTTCCAAATCCATGCTGAAATCCTTCAGATTGCGGTTATTGATGCCAATCAGTTTTGCTTCAGCAGCTAAGGTTCTCTCTAACTCCGCCTCATTATGTACCTCAATCAGCACATCCATGCCGCGTTCTTCCGCCTGCTGACGAAAATCAAGCATCTGCGCGGTGTCTAAAAGGGCAGCGATGAGCAGAATTGCATCAGCACCATAAACTGCTGCTTCCTCAATCTGAATTGGATCAAGGATGAAGTCTTTGCGCAGCACCGGCAATTCGACCGTGCTGCGTACCAGCGGGATGTAATCAATCGAGCCTTGAAAAAAATCTACATCTGTAAGCACGGACAGCGCATGTGCGCCGCCCTGTTGATAATTGAGCGCGATTTGCTGCGGATTAAAGTCAGCGCAGATCACTCCCTTTGAGGGCGAGGCTTTTTTAGCTTCGGCAATGATAGCCACGCTGGACGCATTGAGTAAAGCCTGCCGAAAGCCGCGCGGTAGTGCAACAGCGGTTTTCGGCGGACGAATGCCAGAGCGTTTCAAAGCGGCGATTTCTTCCCGCTTGCGGGCGGCGATGGTGTCGAGAATCATGTTCAGCTTTTAATTGATCTTGAGAGAAATAAGCAACATTTATACCAGAATCCGGCAGCCACACTCCAGCTTTATACTTACGGAAGACACGTGGCGGACAGCGCGGTCTCGCCGGACATGCAGCACCAGCAAGGTGAAGGGATCAAAAACGATCACGTCCTTAACTCCCTGCGAGAGATAAAAAGGCGGGCCAATTTCCAAATCCTTGGCCTCATAGCCTTTGTTGACCACCTCAATAACCGCTTCGGGAATCATGGTTAAGGCTGAATCTTGCTCCTCTTCGCCCGGTTCTTGGCAAAATATGGAGATATCAGGCCGTTTCAGCCCGCTTGGGAACTGAATATAAACATCTACGGCATGGACGCAGGCACAATCCGAGCAGGCTGTTTGCTCTATGCCCTGCACGATGCGTTCAATGTGTTTTTGATGGCGGTACACCGGCTGCGCTTCCCAGATGGCCAGTCCGTTGACGATTTCTAAGCGGATACCTAACTCGCTGGCCTGAAGGAGGGTGTTCGATAGAGTCATAACTTTACGGTACAAAAACAGAACGGGTTCTGCAACAGTAGAATTTCGCGCGGCAGTGGCTGTTTACTGCCCCTATCTATCCATCATTTTAGGAAAGGTAAGATGAAACACGGCTCCGCCATTCGGCCCTGCTTCTGCCCGGATATCACCGTTGTGGAATTTCATGATCTTCTTTGCCACGGCCAAGCCAATGCCGGTACCTTCTATATTTACATCAAGGCGGTAAAAAAGCCCAAAGATTTTCTCTCGGTATTCTTCTGGGATACCTTGGCCATTGTCGGTGCAGCGGATGTGGTAGTGCTGCTCATCGGCAAATGAGCTGATCCGCAAACGGCCACCTTCCTTCTCGTTGCGCACGTATTTCAAGCCGTTGGAAAGAATGTTCTCAAAGACCTGAAGCGTGCGGCTTTCATTGGCATAAATGACGGGTAAGCCTTGCTCTATCGTTAGAGTGAACTTGGCCGCTTTCAGTCGTTCCGCTTGGTTGTGGGCAAAATCACCAAGGAGCTGGTTCAGATCAAGCAGCTTCTTATCCATGTCGATCCGCCCTACTCGGCTCAGTTCCAGCAAATCATTAATCAACTGACTCATTCGCTCATTGGCCTTAACCACTTTATCCAGCATTCCCATCGCCTGTTCTGCTTTACCTTGGCTGGCTAATTTACGGATGATGCCAATAAAACCCATGCTGGTGACAATCGGTGATTTCAGATCATGCGAGACCGTATAGACAAATTGCTCTAATTCGTCATTCGACCGCTCTAACTCCTGCTTACTCGTTCGCAGAGCAATGTTTTTCTCTTTAAAACTGGCAGCTGCATTCGTGAGATCGCCTAATTCATCTTGAAGTGGGTACGATGGAATTTCTGCATCTGCCGAGCCAGAAGCCAGCAGCTTGAAGGTTTTGGTCAACCGTTTAAGCGGGATAGTAATGCTCTTGGTGATAAGATACGAAAACAGGGCAATGAAGAGGAGAAGCAATACAGTCCAGAAGAGCAAAAGCCGCAAGCGAGAACTGACGTGCTGAAAGAGTTGCTGCTGGATGCGCTCTGATTCACTGATCATCAAGGCTGAGAGTTTTTTCGATTGATACATCGTCTCGTAGGCTTGGGCGGCCATGACTACGCTGGTGAGGTAAAGATAGCCACGAGTGCGCTGCACGGCTTCCAAAAAGCTGCTTTCGTAGCTATTCAGTACGTTATTAAGTTCTATCGTTTGATGGTTCTGTTGGAAATGTCCAATCAAAGAGCGCGTTTCTTGAATATTAAACAAAGCAGCTTTGATGAAATCACCGTCAAAGGAATCAAGATAGCGGTAGGCATTTTTTTCAATTTGTAAGAGAGCGTTGAGCATCTTTGTGCATTCGAGCAAGCGAGTTTCGCCTTCTTCTCGAATCAGCTCTTCAATCAACTGCTGCCCTCTGGTGGCATGAACGCGAAATTCACTTTTCACTAAGCGAGCTTGGAGCTGCCGCTGCCGCCGCACTTCCTGAAATGCCTCATAATAGGCTTCCAGATGCTTCTTGGCTAAAGTCACTACGGCCTTAGCACCGAGCTGCTCTATGGCTTCGCTGCCGCCGATGTTTTGCATCATCTTCTGATAGATTACACCAACCTGAGAACCTGACGAACTGTGGCCTTCATAGATATAAATGAGGGCCTGCCGCTGCATTTCGGCCATCTGAGCAGCAAAAACCATGTTATCAGCAGAGCGGCGACTGAAAAGAACAATTTTTCTGAAATCCGCAGAAAGTCTGGTGAAAGCTCCGTAGGAGAGCAGCGCAATCATGAAGGCCATTGCGCCGGTGATAACGTAGCCAAACACAATGCGTTTCTTCAGGCCAATAGCACGCAGGAGAAAATTGGTCATCACTGCCCTCCTTAGGCTAAGACAAACTCGTTCCACTTGGTCATGGTGTATTCATAGGTATCCATGACTGTGTTCCAAATTGCAATGTTCTCAAAGCGTTTGATGTACGAACCACCAGTGCGAACCTCGCCGGGCCGCACAGAGATTTTGCCATCAGTACCTTGCAGCGGCTCGGTGGCAGGCTTGCCCTCGTACCAATACTCCCACTCTGCCTGTGACATAAAGGGTCTGGAACGCTGGGGATTGGAAATGTAATAGCCTTGTCGGGCGATAAAGGCACCGGGCCAACCTGACAGCCACCAATTCATAAAGGCATACGCTGCCTCCTGTCGCTCGTCGGTGCAGGCACGAGAAAGGCACATCACCCCATGCCAAGCGCGGTAGCCTTCTTTTGGGGCGGCATAAATGCAGGGAATACCCATGCCGTTCAGCGCACTGACTCCGGGTGAGAACATACTCTCAAGCACTACCTCACCAGAGGCCATCAGCTCGACTGAATGTGGCACTGAAGTCCATACGCCCCGAAAATGGCCGTCTCGCTTATGGGCAATGAGAATATCAAAGAGCTTGTCAACCTCTTCTCGGCTCATGTTGCCCATGTTCTTAAAGTCCATCAAGCCCTTGGCTCGCACTGCCAACGCTAAATCAAATAAACCGATTTCCGGTGAATTAATTATCGCTACCTTACCGTGCCAGCGTTCATCAAGTAGCCAGCCCCAGCTTTCGGTTTCGTAGGGAATGCCTTGAGGAATAACGCTGGCATTATAGCCAAATGAATCAACATTATGCACATAGGGCAAAAAACTGATGTGTTCAGTAGGTACGCAGCTGAACGAACCATCTGGCTGAATAAAAAGCAAATTGCAGGGCGCGTCACCCAAACCTAACTTGGCCTTGTCAGAGATGCGGCCTGTCTTGCTTAGACTGTTGATTTCATCCCAATAGGTGAGCCTGCGGATATCTATTGGCTGAATGGTCTTGGCCTGCCACAGCACCTTGATGCTGTTTGACCACTGTTCATAGAGATCAAAAGAGGTGGGATCAGTGGAGGCCTTGAGCAACACTTCCGCATCGCCGCCAGGATAAAACTCAATGTTGATACCCAAATCATGCTCGGCCTGCTGCCGAATAGATTCCAGCAGCGTAACGTGAGTACCTACCACTTTGATAGTTGGCTTAGACGTGGCTTTGGCAAGCCGAGGAAACGCGGTTGCAGCTAAGGCGGCAGCTCCGAGCTTTCCGCTCTGCTGAAGAAAGGTGCGGCGGTTCATAGCAGTCTTCTGTTGCACATAGTCTGAAGAACGGAATTTTAGAGACAACAGGGCATATTCAGATATAATCTGTACCTGAACCTGAGAGCGAATGCAAGCTTGTTACCTGTCGGTGTTCGTGTTATATGATGAATGATGACCAAGAGAGAGAGTTCTTTTAGACCAGATAACCAACTCAGTGCCATGCCTCCTTCTTCTTCGTTTCTCCTGCCCCATTTCCTTCGCAAACTGCCGCCTGTGCTGCTTGCCACGCTGGTGTTTTCCTTCACGAATGGCTGCGCACACAAGAAAAAGCCTGCTCCGCCACCTCTTGTGCCACCCAAGCAAGCAGCGGTGATCAAACCCGCTCCTACGGTTAAAGCAGTGCCAGTCATTGGAGAATCTTCGACAAAATCAAAGAATATTGCAATGCCTGTTCCACCGAAGGATGAAAGCGATCATGGCTGTAGTTATTTCTATTTTCTCTGGGGTCGTCACGCTGAGTTAGAGACCAAGTACGAGGCCGCGCTCGAAGCCTATGAAAAGGCTCTGATCTGCGATCCTGACGCAGATTTTGTCATCAGCAAGCTGCCGCTCCTTTTGCTGCGCATGGACCGCCGCGATGAGGCTGCGATTAAGCTCAAAGAATATCTGGCTCGTCATCCAGAGGATACAGCTTCGAGAATGCTTTTAGCTAAAGTGTTCATTAGCGATGGCAAGTTAGCAGAGGCTGCCGAGCAGTACCGCAAAGCGCATGAGCTGAATCCAAAAGATACCACGCCGCTGCTGCTCCTCAGTGAGCTGCATTTAGCTGAAAACAAGCAGGAGCAGGCCAAGGCTGCTTTAGAGAATGTGCTGGCGGTTGATCGTAGTTCTCATGCGGCTCATTTGCTGTTAGCTCGCCTGCTTGCTGCTGAGGAAAAATTCGCTTCGGCCTTAGATCATTACCAGCAGGCCATCGCTATTACGCCCTCAGGAGGAGTGCAGTTAGAAATGGCTGATCTCTTAGTGCGGCAGAAAAAATACAGGCAAGCAGTCAAGATGTATCAGGCATTGCTGGTCGAGAATGAGGACAACGAAGAAGCCCGCATCGCCTTGATTCATGTTTATTTAACCCAGAATAAAGAAAAGAAGGCAATGGCCGAGCTGAAGCGGCTCAAAGATTTAGCCAACAATCCTGAACAGAATGATCTGACTATAATTAAGCTCTGTATCCGCTGGGAGGAATACGCTAAGGCAATGAGCTTGCTGCAAGACCTTCTGAAAAAGGAAGAGATGCCCGAAGCCCGCTATTTGCTCGGCGCGCTCCAGTTTCAGGAGAAGCAGTATGAGGATGCGCTCAAGACATTGGAGAAAATCAGCCCAGAGGACGAAGAGTACGAAGACGGACTGATTCTCCAAGTGCGAACACTCAAGGAGCTGAAACAGCAGGAGCAGGCGATTCAGTTGCTACAATCCGCGTTGGAGGGTGAGCAGCAGCTGGGGCCAGATATGTATGTCTTACTTGCGAGCCTTTATCAGACAGCGGAGCAGGACGAAGCAGTCAAGAAAACCTATGACCGCGCCTTGAAAGCGCATCCGGGTAACGAACATCTGCTTTATGAATACGGCCTGTTTCTTGATTATAGCGGGAAGAAGAAGCAGGCGTTATCGGCCATGCAGAAGCTGCTCAAGAAGAATTCCGATCATGTCGGTGCGCTGAATTATGTCGGCTATGCTTGGGCTGATGCCAAAGTGAATCTGAACAAGGCCTTTCTTTATCTCAGTCGAGCCAAGGAACTCAAGCCAGCGGACGGTTATATTCAAGACAGCCTCGGTTGGGTATATTACCGCTTAGGTAATTTTGAGGAAGCCCGCAAAACGCTGGAGACGGCGGCTCGCTTGACTCCTGATGATGCAGCAGTGTTCGATCACCTCGCTGAAGTGTATCTCGCTGCCGGACGGAAAGATGAGGCATTGAAGGCGTGGCAGAAGGCCTTAGACCTGCACGCTAAAAAACCGACTGAGGGAGAGAAAAACAAGAAGCAGCAAGAACGGGAATACCGTGAACGCCAGCGTCTTGAGGAAAAAATTGACCGTCTGACCCATAAGGAGAAACAATGAACACGTTCCGATCTCAGTTCGCTTGCCTCTGTCTCGCTTCTCTGCTGCTGGGTGGCTGCGCAAGCAAAGTATCGCACCAGTCAGCGCAGCTTGACGGCAAAAGACTGAAGCTGGCAGAAGAGCGTTTGAGCAACTTCTTAACGCAGTCCTGCGTTGATGGAATAGATAGCGATGTTAAACTCAGCTGGAAAGCCTATGCCCAGCAGGAGACCTATCCGGCGACCTTACAGGCAGCTGCCCCGGCCTCACTTCGGTTAGCCCTGACCGACCCACTCGGCAGACCTCTGCTTTTGCTGGGTTCTGACGGCAAGACCTTCACGCTGGCCGATAATCGAAAGGCGCAGGGGTATCGGGGCAATACCGAGTTGAAGTTCGTGCGCCGCTTCCTTCCTTCTTTCATCCCAATGGATGACCTTTTCTTGTGGTTAAGCGGACGGGTACGCGGAGAAAGGATGCAGACTGCGGCGGCACGAACAGATGCCGAGGGAACGCTCTGGTGGCATGGCGGTTCCACCGACGGCAGAACCGCTCATATTCTCGCGTTAGACCGGCAGAACCGCCTCAGCCGTCATATAGTCATGGATAAGAAAACCGATGAGATACTGTTTGAAGCTCGCTACAGCGGCTATGTTAAGACCGCAAAAGCCTGCGCTTGGCCGGGCAAGATCAATCTGTCCGGCAAGGCATTAGAAGCAGATTACTCAATTGAATTCGGCGAAATCTTCGGCTATGGCCCTCTTGACAAGCAGCGGTTTGAGGTTACGCTGCCACCGCATTTCACGGTTAAAGAAATGACTGACAAGGATTAGTTCAGTTTCTTAGCCGAATTGCCGAGCGTATTGATGATCAAGACAAAGAGATTGTCATTCTTGAAAAAGACCTGCTGAAGATCATAATTGTTGCTCGGGGCTAAATCCAGTACCACCCGGATTTTCTTGCCCGATTCTTCCTTGCTGATGCGGATACCTCGAACAAACTTGCCGTCTGCTGGGATATTCTCCGGCAGACGCTCGCCCGCAGCGGTGTCTTGAAAGTCACAGACCACCCTCGGCTTCTTTTCTTCCAAGCCAAAGACCACGGGCGGATGGAATTTGTTCAGTCGGAACATGACCATCTCGCCCCGGTTGGAATTCTTATCAAAAATCACTGAAGTCAGCACCGTGGCAGCGGCAGAGAAAGGCTTTGCTACGGGCTTGACGATTGGCTCTTCCGGTACTTTGACCGGAGGTGGTGCTGTTGTTACAGTTTGCGCCTGCTTCTCCTCAGGCAGTCGGACAACAGGCTTTACTTCTGGGTTTTTTCCCGCAGTGGGTGTCCAGATGGTGCCTGCGGTTGCGGCAGCCTTTCTCGGCTCTGGCTGAACGCTGGCATCATGAACAACCACGGTCAGGAGAGTACCGCTCGCCCCCGGCTCTTTGAAACTCTTGGTTTGTCTGCCCGGTGCCAAGTCCAGCACCACGCGCGTCTTGTTGTCGTGGATGCCAACCCGGATGCGTTGAATCAGGGTTCCCTTGGTCTCAAGGTTGTTTTTAATCCGTTTGGAAACACCGGTGTTATTGAAGTCAAAGACCATTCTGGGACTGCCATCCTTCATCGGGAAGGAGTTTGGAAGAACAGGACTGTTGAGCCGGAACACAACTCGTTCCTCGTTCGGGGAAACAGTCTCAAAGCGGATGTCTTCTATCTGTGCTGCCGCGAGCGCAGGCAGGCAGCGGAAGAACACGATCAGCAGCGCAAAGGCTGCCGCAGAAATGTTTCTCAACATCGATCCTCGTTTGGTGGCCACTGAGGGGGAAAAGAACTTTTTAACACTGAAACCTTCTTTGAATATAACCTCCATCATTCCTGTGTCAACTGATTAGGAGTTACGCTGTTCAATTTTACAAAACGGAGCGTATCGAGCGACGTTTTAAATTTGTCTCGCTCGAGTCTCTTGAACACACTCACTCGAGTCTCTTATGTTCCCTCGCTCGACACTCTTGCATACACTCGCTCGAGACTTTTCAGCTCCCTACCAAGATAGCTTTTATACGCCTTGGGCAACACGAGGTTAGCGTAAGGCTGGATTGAAATAGCCGAATTTAAGCTGCGGAAATTGTTCTTTAAGGAGCTTGAGCCAGCGGAGCATTCCTAAAGCGGGCTTATTCGGCGCATGGCCAACCGCTTTCAAATAATGCTCTGGGTCCATGTTCAGATTGCGAAGTTGAATCAGATCAGGTGGGCAGGCGGAGATCAGCTCGCAGAGAGCGGCGTGTTCGTCCGGGTCATCGGTAAAGCCAGGGATGATGAAATAGTTGAGCGAAACGTGGCGATTATGCTTCTTCATTACTTCGATGGTTTGGCGTACATCAGCGAAGGAGAAGCCAGAAGGCCGATAATAACGATGGTGCATCTCCGCGCGCGCCGAGTTCATCGACACCCGGATTGAATCTAACCCGGCCTGTGCGAGTCGGTCAACCGCAGCGGGCAAACTGGCGTTCGTGTTAAGATTGATCGTGCCTTTGCTGGTCTGCGCGCGCATCTGGCGGATGGCGGATTCAAGCGTCGGAGCTTGCAGCAACGGCTCGCCCTCGCAGCCTTGACCAAAACTAACCACCGCTTTGGCGGCTTTCTCCAAATGCGGCACAGCTATTTCTAACAGTTCTGTGGTCGAGGGGACAAAGTGAATGCGGTCTTGCGTCGAAGGACAACAACCGCTGGGCTGCTGGGAGATGCAGCCGATGCAGCCCGCGTTACAGCAAGGAGAGGTCGGCAGCGGGGCTTCCCAGCGACCAAGGAAGTAGTTACGGGCAGCAGGACAGGCGTAGGTCAGACAGCATTTACCGAGATGCTGAATGAGCCGGTTGTGTGGGTATTTTTTCAGCTTGGCTGCTGTCTTCTTGTTGATCAGCCGTTGATCAAAGCCCTTGGGGTCTTGACGGATATCGTTGTCACTGCGGAAGGCAGCAACAACGAACTTACCGTTTTGCCAGCCCACAGCGGTGTAGGCGAAGAGCGGGAGTAGCGGAGCGTTTTCCTGTGTCTGATAGGCAGCAGTGTAGATCGCAGTGTGCGCCGGGGCCATGAATGCAGCCACGGCAGAGATTTCATTGCTGCCATCATAGGGATTTTCTGCCAGCAGAGCTGCTTCACCACTCTCCGGCTCAATGCCCACTGGCAAGCGATTTGGCAGGACAAACAGCTCGCTGCCCTCTGGCAGAGGAACCAGTTCCTCCGGCGCAGGGCTGAAGAAATTCCCTGCGCTGCTTCCGGCCATTTCCAAACCCTCATAGTCAAGGATTTCGCCCTGACGATTGGCGAAAACTAAGGAAGGCCGCATACTTTTGCCCATCAGTCTTCTGCGCCTTGCCGAATCTTGGAGAGCACCGAATCAACTGCGTTATAGACATCCAAATCACTACCAAACACATCCTGCACCCGTGGATGATCAATCAGGTCGTTGATAATGTAGGCGGTCAGATAGAGACTGAGGATATTTGGGTCTGGCACTAAGGTACGGATATCGGCAATCTTCAACCGAATCTCAAATTCTTCCATCTCCGCAGGCTCACGCAGCTGCCGCGCCACACCATCTTGAATGGCATGGACATCATTAGTCTCAATGATGTGCGCATCTAAAAGCCGCTGCACTAACCGGACAGCTAATTCCGGGGCAATGTCTCTGGCTTTGCTGAGGATAAAGCGGCGCTCTCGTTCTCGTTTCCGGTCAAGAGCATCTATCGCTTTGTTGGTTGAGCCGCTGGGATTGATGTGGCGGGCCATGCTATGTTCTCCTTGTTAGTCGCAGGAATCGCTTTTGTAAAGCCGGGCAAAGCCCTCAATGCGGGCCGCAGTTTCCGGGTCGAGTCGCAGGTTGTATTTGCGGACATATTCCGCTGCCATGCGGTGGGTGTTAAAGATCGGCACATTCAGTTTCAGGTTACTGACCGCCAACTGAAGGTACTCATCAGGCCGGTCATAGAACATCTCCAGCACCTTGGGCAGCAGCGCGTAAAAAGAGCGTGAATCCTCAGCATAAAGCAGGGTCTCAGGTGCCTCACTCAGGCTGTCAGCAGTAAGCGGGCCTTCGTAGCCAAACTTCCAGCCGGTCTGCCCCTCATGATACCCTTCTACCCACCAGCCGTCCATCACGCTCAGATTGGGTACGCCATTCATGGCGGCTTTCATACCGCTGGTACCAGAAGCCTCTAAAGGCCGCTTAGGGCTGTTGAGCCAAGTATGGACTCCAGCAACCATCATCCGGGCGATACGCATATCATAGCCGGGGATGAAAATCAAGCGGGCCAAGCCCTTGCTCCGTTGGTACAGTTCCTCTTGATTGTCGAGGATCAGCTTCAGCACTGACTTGCCAGGTTCGTCCTGCGGATGCGCTTTACCTGCGAAGAGGAAGTTGACCTTCCAGTTGTTTTTCAGCAAAATATCAGCTAAGGCCGGGATGTCCTCAAAAATCAGGTCAGCCCGCTTGTAGGTAGAAAAGCGGCGGGCAAAGCCAATGGTAAAGGTACCCGGACTGAGCTGGCTGGTCTCGCCCTGCCGAAGATGAGAGAGATAATTGGGCGGATCAATCCACGTCTCTTCCATCCGGCTGCGGTGTTCCGAAAGCATCCGATTGACGTAGCTCACCAAGGTGCGGTTGTCTTCCGCCCACGCCTGCTGGAGCTTGCCAAGAAAAACCGGGTCGTTGCCGATTTCTGCTTGGACAAAGATACCTGGATCATCGCGCCAGCCAAACAGCTCGTCCGTACTGTCAAAGACTGCTGCTCTGGCCGAGCTGATCCACGTCAGATGATGCACGCCGTTGGTCACAGCTCTAATCTTTTGTGCAAACTCAGGAAACTGTTTGCGGGTTACATCTCGGTGTAGGCGACTGACGCTGTTCACCGCCCGATTGACTCGCATGGCAAAGGCGGTAAAGTTGTATTCATGCGGCGAATCTGCATCATTGGCTAACAGATCAAGGATACGGTGGCAGGTGGCATGGCTGATGCCGGTGTAAAGCGAGCGGGCGAAGCGATCATGCCCGGCCTTAACCGGTGTGTGAATGGTATAGACAATCCGCTTGGCTGCTTCCTCTGCTGCTGCTAAGATGTCTTGATCACTCATACAGTTGTGGCAGCCTTTCCCTAGCGTTTTCTCTAACTGGCGAAGAATGAGATGCAGCGTGACTGCCACCCCGTGCTGTTCATTGAGGTGAATGGTGCCTATCGTCAAGCCCAGCCGTTCCGCCAGAGGCAGCACCCCAGAACCGAGCATTCGGCGCTGATTAGCCTTCATGATGTCGGATTTGGCACTGTACAACCGCAGACCGGCTTCGCGCACCCACGGCGGCGATGAGGGAATGGAGTAATCAAGTAGGAATTCTGGCACGAAATAGTCCATTTCCTCGCTGATTTCCATCTTCATCCAGACATGGGCCTTGGCCAAGGTGGGATGATCGTATTCATTGAAAAAAGGTACAGTCAGCTCTAACGGTTGACCGGGCTGTTCTGGGTCTTCTAATTGAAACAGAGTCGGTGTTGCTTCAGGACTCCACTGGGTAGCCTGATCAATCTGGCCTACTCTGGAATCAACCAGCTGGGAGAAATAACCTTCCCGGTAAAGCAGTGAGACCGCAAAGACCGGTATATGTAGATCAGCAAAGCTCTTCAGGGTATCACCGGCCAACACGCCGAGACCACCGCTATAGTTGGGTACTTTACGGGGACCGTTTAAGTATTTTTTGAGCAAACGCAGGAGTGCTGGGTTTTCACTTTTCGTGTAGGCTTGTTCTCGAAGAAAATCTTGCACCGGATGAAAAATATCGGGGTCAGCACCGATTTCCATGGAAACATAGGCTACCGACCCGCTGTCGGGGCGGCTTAAAGCCTGCCAGACACGGTTGAAGACCTGCTGCGGTACGCCGAAGAAGGTACCAAATCTGCTGGTGCAGATCAGTTCTTCTGCACTATCAACATTGACTGACTTTTTGGGAATCACGAGTATCCTTGGTGCTCTGCTAAAAAAATGCGCAGCCTACTGGGTCTTGGTTTTCATGACAAAACTTGGCTCCTCAAACAGGTTAAGAGTAGATGGGCTGCTCAGGTTTTGCAAGCGAATTCCTTTTTTCACAGAAAAATGTTGAATTCTTCCCCTGTTCTGGTACGATACGAGGAACCAATACTGATAAAATACTTACCCAAGTATGGAGATGAAGATGCAAGTGAGTAAAACGTTGTGTTTTTGTGTTTTTATGGCTTTAGTTGTACCTTTTTCCATGACCGGCTGTAGCAAAAAGAAGCCGACCGATGCAGATGCTGCTGCGGCAGCAAGCAACGGAGGTAGTGCTGAGGCAGCAACAGGCGAGACTCCTGGACAAGATGAATCCTTGGCAAGTCCAGCAGGACAAGATGGTCAAGGTAACTTTGCTGAAGGCCGTACTTCTGGACCAATGTTGCCGGTTTATTTCGATTACGATTCCTCTCGGATTGAAGGCGACCAAGTTAGTCGAGTTGAGCATAACGGTGATTTTCTTAAAGAGAAAAAAGATAAGAAAATACGAATCGAAGGCAACTGCGACGAGCGTGGTACTCGGGAATACAACCTTGCTCTGGGCGAACGCCGCGCCAATGCAGCCAAAAAGTATCTGATCAAACTTGGCGTTGAGGCCGGACAGCTTTCAACGGTAAGCTGGGGCGAAGAAAAGCCGCTGGTCTTCGGTCAGGATGAGCAATCTTGGGCGCAGAACCGGAGAGCTGACTTTGTATTTGCTGAATAAGGTCTGACCCGCACTGGTTTCAGGTTCTTCTGCCATCATGCTGAAGAACCTGTTTGTTTTTTCACCATCCCGCCTCGTTTTAATCGATCTGTAATTCCCATTCAAGGAGATATATTGTGAATAGAACTGCTACTCTTCTGGCTGCTCTTTTTTTCTTTGTTACCGCTTCTGTTTCTGCGGCAGAGGTAAAAATAGCTGTTCTTAATATTCAAGATGTGCTGACTAAATCTTCCGCAGGTATGGCAGCCAAGAGCAAAATTGAGCAGAGGATGAAGGAGCTGAAGGCTTCTTTTGAAAGTGACAAGCAGCAGTTGACCGCTTTTCAAGACGAGATGAAAAAAAAAGCATCAGTCTGGAGTGACGACAAAAAGCAAGAGCAGCTTCTTGAATTCCAAAAAAAGACCCGTGATTTTGAATTCAAACGAGATGATGCCAGAAAGGAACTCAAGAATCTTGAAGATAAGAATCTTGCTCCGATCATGAAGGAACTTGAGGGCATAGTCCGCTCAGTTGCTGCTGCTAAAGGATATTCGGTTGTATTACCCAATACTGCGGTGTTATATTTTGACAACTCTGTCGATATCACCGGTGAAGTGCTGAACAGCCTCAACGCCAAGCTGAAATAATTTCTTCTGTTGGGATGAATCCCTATCAATTTCTCCATTACACGCCCGGCACTAACTGCGGTGAGTGCGGTTATCCCGCTTGTCTTGCCTTTGCAGTAGCCGTCACCAAGGCCGGAGTTTGCGCTGATCTTTGCCCGTATTTGAAGGATACATTGCCGCCGGAGGTGCTTGGTAATAAGGCCAGCGAGAACGCACTTGACCGCAGCCAAGAGGAACGCGAACTGGCCTTGGCTACTCACCTGCGGAGCAAAATGCAGGGGTTGGATTTACACAATCTTGCCCCTCGCCTCGGCGCGAATTGGTCAGCAGAGCAGCCTGAATTGCTCCGGTTTTCTTTTCTTAGTCGCCCGGTGCAATTGGGAAAAGCTGGAGTTTTCATCAACGGCGAGTCACCTGCTGATCCCAGAGACCAAATTTTGCTGTATAATTATGTGGCCTCTGGTGGTGGGAGAAAACCTGAAGGTACTTGGGTCGGCATGGAAAGTCTGCCCAATTCTATTTCCAAAATCCGCACGTTAGCTACATACTGCGAAGAACGAATAGCGGAACGTTTTAGCGGCAGGGCAGGGCGGTTGATCGAATTATGCGCTGCCCTTGACGCAATTCCTGCCGAGCAAAATGCCGCTGCCGCCGCGATTATCCCTGTTCTCCCCTGCCTTCCCCTCTTGCTTTTATTTTGGGATGCAGAGCCAGAAGATGGCTTTTCTGCCAAAGTAAAAATACTGTTTGATCAGCATGTACTCGATTTTCTTGATCTGGAATCCTTGGTCTTTGCCGCTGAACGCACGGCAGACCGTTTGCTGGAGTTAGACTGTTGATGCTGCGCGACAAAATTGATTGTTTTGCCGAAGCCAAGATTTTAGTCATCGGCGATGTGATTCTTGACCAGTTTATCTGGGGGACAGTCACGCGGATTTCCCCAGAAGCACCGGTGCCAGTGGTTGATGTCCGCAAGGAAGAATTGTTGCTTGGCGGCAGTGCGAATGTGGTACGGAACATCATCTCGCTGGGCGGCCACTGCGCACTTTGTGGGATCATCGGCGACGACACGATGGGCGCGGAGCTGCTGGCCTTGATGCGGGCCGTAGGTGCGCCGACTGAAGGTCTGATTAAAGGCCGTCGTCCGACGACGATCAAAACGCGAGTGGTGGCCCAAGGTCAGCAAGTGGTGCGCTATGACCGGGAAAAGAGCGGCCCACCTTCGGAACAGACGTTGCAAGGTTTGCTGAACTATATAAATATCCATCTTGTTAATTTTGATGCAATAATCGTTTCGGATTACGCCAAAGGCGTGATCTGTGACCCGCTCATGCGGCGACTGCATCAGCTTTTGGCCGAAACACGGGCGCAGAGCGGGCGAGCTATTCCCCTGATTGTCGATCCTAAGCCAGTCAACGCAGGCAAATTCAGCGGGGCCACAGTGATCACCCCAAATAACTTTGAAGCGGCACAACTGAGTGGTGTGGCGATTACTGACGAGCAAAGCCTGTTGGCTGCTGCCCGCAAAATCAAGCACGAGCTGGCCTGTGGCTCAGTGTTGATTACGCGCGGTGAGGCTGGCATGGCCTTACTGGAAGGCGAAAACGAGTTGGTTACTATTCCGACTGCGGCCAAGGAAGTTTATGATGTAACCGGTGCTGGCGATACGGTTGCAGCCACGCTCGCCCTTGGCTTGGCTGCGGGTTGCTCAATGACCGATGCCGCGATTATTGCTAATCATGCGGCTGGGATCGTGGTGGGCAAGGTTGGCACGGCCTCAGTCAACCGCGAGGAACTATTAGCCGATTTAGACAAAGAGGAAGCACGATGAGACCACGCAGTATGACCGGCTTTGGTCGAGGCGAGGCAGAGGAAGGCGGACGGAGCTGGACAGTAGAAATTCGCACAGTCAATCATCGTTTTCTCGATCAGCGGGTGGTGCTGCCGCCTGCGTTGACCGGTTTAGAAGAACGGGTCAAGAAGACCGTGGCCGGACAGCTCGACCGTGGCCGAGTAGAACTTTTCGTCTCGTGCCGGGGTAATCTGGCTGCTGCGCCGTTGTTGGCAGTTGATTTGGATTTAGCCCGCCAATATCATAGCTGTTTGGTGCAGCTCAACGAACAACTCGGCCTTGGCTGCCACGTCAGTTTGAGTGATTTGCTTGCCCAGCGCGGTATTATTGTCCAGCAAGAGCAGAACCCAGATATTGAACAGGAATGGCCGCTGATCGAAAAAGCGGTGTTAGTCGCCCTTGCTGATTGCGACCGGATGCGCGAGCAAGAAGGCCAAGCCCTCAAAACGGAGCTGAACAGCCGTTTAGATGCCTTTGCCGCCACAGTCCGAGAGGTGCAAGTTGCGATGCCGCAGCTGGTCGCCCAGCGTCATCAGGAGTTAAAAGAGCGGCTGACCAAGCTGCTGGCGAGTGTAGATATTGATCCGGCTCGTTTGGCGCAGGAGGCAGCGATTATGGCGGACAAGGCTGATGTCACCGAAGAAGTGGTGCGTTTAACCAGTCACATCAGTCAATTCCGCAGCTTCTTGGACAGTGAAGAGCCTTCCGGCAGACGATTAGATTTCCTCCTACAAGAATTCTTGCGCGAAGTGAACACGTTGGCTTCAAAAATTTCCAATGCTGCCATTGCCCGCCTTGGTGTAGAGATGAAAAACGAGATTGAGAAATTACGCGAGCAGGTGCAGAACATCGAATAGCGAAATCAACTCAGGGAGAAAAGCATGTCTGAACATTGGGATACAATTTTTTCCAACAAGAAAGATGCAGAACTTGGTTGGTATGAAAACGATGCTGCGCAGACATTAAAGTTTTTTGATCTCATTCCGTCACGAGAAACTGCCACAATTTTTTTACCAGGCGCAGGGACATCGGTGTTAATTGATGCTCTGTTGGCAAAAGGCCATCAGCTTATTCTTAATGACATCAGCGATGTTGCATTAAGTAAGCTCAGGACGAGGATAGGGGAGAATGATAATGTATCATTAATGCATTATGATATTGCTCACCCATTACCTGATGGCCTTGCGAAGACAATTGATATTTGGATAGACCGGGCTGTGCTTCATTTTCTCCTCAAGGAAAGTGACATTCAAGGCTATTTTACTAATCTGCATGCAGCGGTTCGTTCAGGCGGTTACGTATTATTGGCAGAGTTTGCGACTACAGGTGCGCAAAAGTGTGCTGGACTTGAACTACATCGCTATTCCATTGAAGAAATGACATTGCGAATGGGAAAAGACTTTGAGCTGATCAAGCATGAAGAATACATATTTATCAATCCATCTGGTGATACACGTCCGTATGTCTATGGACTTTTCAAAAGACTTGCTGGACATTAGCACGTAATGGACAATCGGCTCATTAATATCGGCTTTGGCAATGCAGTCAAAATCAGCCGCATTCTTGCCGTAGTCAATCCTGGCTCTTCGCCCATCCGCAAGCTCAAGGAAGAGGCCAAGCAAGAACACCGGTTGATTGACGTGACCGAAGGCCGCCGCACACGGGGCATCATCATTCTTGACAGCGGTCATTTGGTGCTGACCTCGGTCCAGCCGGAGACTATCAGTCAGCGTCTATCCGCCCTTGACAAAGATCAGGCTAATCCGGCTCGCCTATTGCAAACGGAGAACGATCATGAGTGAAGGCATATTACTCGTCCTGTCTGCGCCCTCTGGCTGCGGCAAAACCACCATTTTGCGGCAAGTCATGGCTGAACTGCCCGGTTTGGCCTTTTCCGTTTCGCACACTACCCGCCAGTCTCGGCCCGGTGAAGTAAATGGGCGCGACTATCATTTTGTTAGCATAGAGCAGTTCAAGGCCATCCGCGACAGCACACCCTCTGGCTTTCTTGAATGGGCGGAAGTGCATGGCAATTTTTATGGCACTGCCCGGCAGGAAGTCGAGAGTCGCTTGGCTGCTGGAATTGATGTGATTCTTGATATTGACGTGCAAGGGGCAGAACAAGTGCGGCGCAATGCCGCGCCAGTGACGGTTTTCATCGCCCCGCCTTCATTAGCAGAATTAGAGCGACGACTGCGCGGGCGCGGTACTGAGAACGAAGAAAGCCTGCTTCGCCGTCTCGCTAATGCGGAAAAAGAAATGCAGGCTGCCGCTGCCTACACCTATCTGATCGTCAACGACCACTTAGAGCAGGCGATTTTGACTCTAAAATCTGTGATTTTAGCTGAACGTTGTCGTCAGCGACAGATATTGTAACGAATCAGTAAGATATGGGCTTAATTCCGTCAGAAATTTAACAACGGATTGCCCACATAGAAAAGGCGACCCTCCTGACTGGAAGGCCGCCTTTTTTTATTGCGACTGTTCTCAGTGTCCAGCTTTCAGCAGGCCGCTGGCAGCTAAAGCCAGAATCAATACCTCAACAATGGCCATGATCATGTAGGCTTTCTCGCCTTTCTTCATAAAGACCGGCACGATTACGGCATAACACAACATGGTAATGCCAGAAAGAATAGCTATCGGTAGGAAGTTGAGAAAATCCCCTTTTCCGAGCAATGTCAACCAAGCCCAACCGGTGGGAGGATGATCAAAATGGAGAAAATTGTTGTTCACTGCGGTAAGATAGTCTTTAACCGGAAGATTCCAGTAATTGGAAAGTTCATCTAACGGCACAACCGGGCTGATAATGCCAGTTACATAAAGGGCAAAGCTAATGACAATCAGCACCAGCCCAATCAGCATTCCTTTTTCTAACCAAGTAGCGTAGAGCAGCTGCTCTTCTGAGGCTACATTTTTTTCATTTGCCATGATGAGATGCCTCCTGTGTATGGGTTGAAGTTGGGCGCGACGCGTTGTTCATGGCCTTAATTCCA
The DNA here is from genome assembly GCA_026122915.1 of Candidatus Electronema nielsenii. Taxonomy (GTDB): domain Bacteria; phylum Desulfobacterota; class Desulfobulbia; order Desulfobulbales; family Desulfobulbaceae; genus Electronema; species Electronema nielsenii. The sequence goes on from JAGIXO010000004.1 coordinate 39,452, forward strand.
TCATAGAGTGATTTGCCGCCTGCAAACGCCAGAATGCCAATGACCATCCAGCGGATGAACGAGGGCTTGGCGACTTTCAAAATCCGCACACCCACAAAAGAACCGAGCATAATACCAATCAGCGAAGGCGCTACCAGCATCGGAATAACTGCGCCGTTGTTCAGATAAACCCAAGCGGCAGAGGTGTCGGTGATCGACAATAAGAATTTGCTGGTAGCAACGCTGATCTTGAGCGGCGCACCCATCATCAGGTTCAGCACCGGCACGTTGGCCCAGCCTGCGCCCAGACCAAACATGCCCGCCATTACGCCGATGATGATGAAGGTCAGCAATCCAGGAATGGTGCGGTGAATTTGCCAGTTCATGGTTTTATCCGGGGACTGGTAGATGCCGTAAATCCCCAACGCAGTGGACAGTGCGTCAGCCTTGGGCACATCCGGGAAATCGGATTTTTTCGCCGTAAACATGATCACTACGATGCCCAAAATGGTTACGCCCAGCAGCAGTTTGACGATGTGGGCAGGCAGAGCCAAGCCGAACATCGCCCCAACGATAGCGCAGGACGAGGCAACCAAGGCGACCGGCATGGCAAGTCGGAGGCTGGCCAAGTTGGCTTTGAGCAGACCTGGCCCAGCAGCTAATGCACCGGAAAGGGCCACCAGCAGGCCAGCTCCGCGCACAAAATCAATGTGAAAAGGGAAAAAGCCGCCGATGATTGGCACATACAGCACACCGCCGCCGACACCGCCCAGCACCGCGATGATGCCCATGAAAAAAGTCACGACCAGCAGCAGCAAAGGCATGACCCACCACGCAGTTGCGTCTGCTGGGGCTGCTGCTGCCCACGATGTGACCGGACTGGCCAGCAACAAAGCTGCCAGTACGGCGAAGCCCGCTCTTAGGCTTCCAGTGAATCTGTTTTCCTTCATACCTTCTCTCCTTACAGTATGTTTAAAAATGAAACAGCTGTTGAAAAATTCAACAACAGAAAACGAAGACAACTCATAGAGGCACAAAAAAGACACGGGCAATTATATGAATATAAAGGCAAAAGTTTAAATTCATCTTCGATCGTGGTACTGCTATCAGCATCGACAGGATAATGGAGTCAATAAAAAAATGAAAGTCAATAAAAAAATGCGGGCAGAAGCAGCTTCTGCGGCTTGCTATTTTTTGCAACGGTGTTAAGATGACGAGAAACTTTGCATTGAGCAAAGACTTTCTTTTCAAACAGATACAGAAAGGAGACGGCTATGAGCGGACGGCTGATTGGGCAAGCAGAAGTCATCGCATTGGCAACGGACGGGTCTTCCTACACGGACGGAGCGGTGCAGGAGGCAATTTTTTTGGCCCAGACCTGCGGCGCAAAGATTGTGGTGCTGAATGTCATCCCTATTGATTCAGAATCAATGATGGGTGCGTACACATTCTCCGCAGGAATGAGCGAGGAAATCAAGAGCCATGTAGATAACGTCAGCAAGATGGCCAAAGACCACGGCATCGAGTGCGATGTGGTCGTTGAGGAGTCCTTTCAGCCGGATAAAGCCATTGTCGAGTTAGCTCGCCAGCACAAGGCAGATATCCTCATTATGGGTCGGCACGGCAGAAGAGGGTTGCTCAAGCTGTTGGTGGGTAGCATGACCGCCAAAGTGATTGGTCACGGATTCCCTCGTGTGCTGGTAGTGCCTAAAGATTTCACCCTCGGCGGCGAGAGAATTCTGGTTGCAGTTGATGGCTCGGTAGCCAGCGATATGGCTGCGGAAGAAGCGATCGATATGGGAATGCACTGTTCCAATTTAAAGGAAATCTATGTGCTTTCTGTGACTTCTTCCGAGGAAGGTCTTGATCAGGCCAAAGAATTAACTGAAGCAATTTGCAAGAAAGGACAAGGAAAGGCCCAGCAGGTGACCTTTCATCCGCTTGCTGTAGTTGGCAAACATGCGTCGGAGATTATTGCGGCGCAGGCTCTGGAAAACAAGGTTGATATGATCTTGGTGGGAGGACACGGCAAGGGTTTGAGCAAGCTCCTCATGGGCCATGTCACCGAAAAGGTTATCGGCAAGGCACACTGCGCCGTACTGGTGATAGAAAAGAAAGAAGGCGAATAAGCAGAAAAGTAAGCAGCGGGTCAGAGCCGCTGTCATTACAACGCGTTACCCCAGCCAGTAGACCTCTTGCATAAGTCATACACAATCAATTGTTCGCTCCATGTTATATAGTGTTTCAGTTTTTAGATCGTCTTGAAAACCGTCTCAACGCAAACGCTTAAACTCTTGATGCCGTCGTCAGCTATTT
>JAGIXO010000040.1 GCA_026122915.1 Candidatus Electronema nielsenii
AAAAGTCATCTTTGAGGTCGGCGACGTGGTGCGAGTCACGGAAGGCCTTTCGCCAATTTTGAAGGCACAGTGGATGAAGTTTTCCCAGACAAGGGACGGGTTCGTGTTATGGTGTCTATCTTCGGACGTTCAACACCTGTTGAACTCGAATACATGCAAGTGAGTAACAATTAGATTCCGCCCACGGGGGAATGATGAATCATGAAAAAAATACAGGCATACATTAAGCTACAGATACCAGCAGGCAAAGCGAATCCATCACCGCCCATCGGTCCAGCTCTTGGCCAGCAGGGTGTGAACATTATGGGATTCTGTAAGGAGTTCAACGCTCGGACGCAATCAGAAGGCGATATGATCATTCCGGTGGTCATTACAGTGTTCAGCGACCGCTCTTTCACCTTTGTGACCAAGACTCCGCCTGCTTCGGTACTGCTGCTCAAGGCGGCAGGTCTCCAAAAAGGTTCTAGTAATCCCAAAAAAGATCGGGTGGCTGAACTCTCCAATGAAAAAATTAGAGAGATCGCGGAGCGAAAGATGCCTGATCTGAACGCTTACGATGTCGAGCAGGCAATCAAGATCATCAAAGGCACGGCCCGTAGCTGCGGCATTACGGTACTGTCCTAATTTTCTGCGGGAAATCCGCACATATTTATTCGTTTGCACCTGTCCTAGTAACCGCAGGACGAGGGAGAACTGAGCGAGGTTTATATTATGCCTAAACATGGAAAGCAGTATCGAAAGGCAGCGGAAGCTATTGACCGTACGACCTTGTATGGATTGCAAGAGGCAGTAGAGCTGGTAATTAAAAGCGGTTCTGCCAAATTTGATGAATCGGTTGATATCGCTGTTCGTTTGGGAATTGATCCTCGTCATGCTGATCAGATGGTGCGCTCCGCAGTCGTGTTGCCCCACGGTATTGGCAAGGAAGTGCGTGTGCTGGTTTTCGCTAAAGGCGAGAAAGAGGCTGAGGCTCTTGCTGCTGGAGCAGATTATGCCGGTTCTGATGAAATCGTAAAAAAAATTCAGGGCGGTTGGCTGGATTTCGATAAAACCATTGCCACGCCGGACATGATGGGTGAGGTGGGTAAGATCGGTCGTATTCTTGGTCCACGTAATCTGATGCCCAACGCCAAGCTCGGCACTGTTACCTTTGACATCGCCCGTGCGGTCAGCGAGACCAAAAAGGGCAAGGTGGATTTCAAAGCTGATAAGGCCGGTGTTGTACATGCCGTAGTTGGTAAAAAATCCTTCAGCGCAGATAAACTGAACGAGAACATTTTGTTGTTCATCGATAAGTTGATTCAGCTGAAGCCTTCTTCCAGCAAAGGCGTTTATGTGAGGGCAATTTGTCTCTCTACCACGATGGGGCCAGGGGTAAAAGTTGATCCCGTACAGGCACGGTCGTTGATCAAAGTCTGATAGGCCAACAAAAGCTGCCGCCTTTTAATAAAAAAAGAGACGGTCGTTCCTTTTACAACAACATAACTCTGGGAAGGTCAAAGACAGCAGGCACGTTTTGTTTAATAGCCGTAAGGTTGCCCGCCGAGACCCGCCGATGTTCCTCCCTCCTGCCAAAGGAGTTTGAAACAGCTGCATGTCTGCACTTGTTGTTCCTGCTGTCCTGCGACAATCCCGTGTCTCTCATTTTTAAGGAGGTGTGCCAGTTGAATCGCGAAAGCAAGGTTCTGAAGGTCAATGAACTGAAAGATACCTTTACCAGAGCCAAATTTGCAGCCGTAGCTGACTACCAAGGCTTGAAAGTCACGGAGCTGGAAAAATTGCGGATTAGTCTCCGTGAGCAGAATGCCCAGCTTCAGATTGCAAAAAACACCCTTCTGCGGATAGCTGCTAAAGATACCGAGTATGAAGGGTTACAGCAGGACTTTACTGGCACCACAGTCGTAGCTTTTGGCTTTGAAGAGCCAGTTGGGCCTGCTAAGGCGTTGGCTGAGTTCAACAAGGAATTTGCCAAGCTCCAGTTAAGAGCGGCCATGTTTGAAGGCAAACGGATGAGTGGTGAGCAGATCATCGCCCTTTCTAAGTTGCCTTCTAAGCATCAACTGCTGGGACAGCTGTGTGGTGTGCTGGCTGCGGTACCGACCAAATTGGTTCGTACCCTAAATGCCGCGCCGAGCAATTTGGTTTATGCGTTGCAGGCCATCAAAGAGCAGAAGGAACAGCAAGAAAACTAACCCTACGTTATATTTCATCAGGAGGAATACGAGATGTCTGAAGCTATTGAGCAGGTAGTTGCCCTTGTCGAGAAGATGACCATTTTAGAGGTTGCTGAACTCGTTAAGGCTTTAGAAGAGAAGTTTGGTGTGTCCGCTGCTGCGCCAGTAGCGGTTGCCGCTGCGGGGGCTGCACCTGCTGCTACCGTTGAGGAAAAGACCGAATTTGACGTGATCTTGACTGCTGGCGGCGACCAGAAGATCAAGGTGATCAAAGAAGTACGCGCCATCACCGCCTTGGGCCTGAAAGAGGCTAAGGATCTGGTTGAAGGAACACCTGCCCCGATTAAGCAAGGCGTGTCCAAGCAGGAAGCTGAGGACATCAAGAAGAAGATTGAAGAAGCCGGCGGTGCCGTGCAGATCAAGTAGCTTCTGCTTTTCAGTTGTCCGCCCTGGTCATCAGCTCTCTCTCCAGGGAAGATACGCAAAACATTCGGTAACGCTATGGGGGAAAAACCCTCGTGGCGTTACTGCGTTTTTTTGCAGGCAGGGCAAGGGCTGCTTTTCAATTTTCTAAAAACGACCGAAGCGGATCAGGCAGAGCTGATTTCTGCGAACTGCATCAAGAGGGGATCATGAAGAGAATACGCAAAGGGTTTGCCAAAACACGCAAAATTGTAGAGCCGCCGCATCTTATCGCCATGCAGCGGCATTCTTATGACCGCTTTCTCCAGATGAAGACTGTTCCGTCGCAACGGGAAGAAATCGGTCTCCAAGCTATATTTAAAAGCATTTTTCCTATTTCCGATTTCAACGGACTCTGTACTCTTGAGTTTGTTCATTATTCGTTTGGCGAGCATAAATATACGGTGCAGGAGTGCATCGAACGCGGCATGACCTTTGAAGTGCCGGTCAAGATTACCGTCCGCTTGATCACCTTTGAAATCGACGAAACCACCGGAGTCAAGTCTGTTCGCGACATCAAAGAGCAGGAGGTTTTTCTCGGTTCCCTGCCTCTGATGACCAATGACGGAGTTTTTGTTATCAACGGCACTGAGCGGGTGATTGTCAATCAGCTTCAGCGTTCTCCTGGCTTATTTTATACCCATGATGGCGGCAAATCGCACATATCCAGCAAGCGACTGTACTCGGCCCGTATCATTCCAGTGCGTGGTTCTTGGTTAGATTTTGACTTTGATATCAAAGATATTCTCTATGTTCGTATTGACCGTCGCCGCAAACTGTTAGTCACCACTTTGCTCAAAGCACTGGGCTATTCGGATGAACAATTGCTGCGCGAGTTCTATCATGTTGATCAGGTGCAGATAGAGAACGGCAAATATTCCCTTCGTTTTCAGCCGGAAACCTTTATCGGCCAGCGGCTAACGGCGGATTTGATCGATCCGACCGATGGCAGCGTGATCGGCAAGGAAGGTCGTAAAATTTCTAAGGCCTTGGCAAAGCGGATGGAAAAGGCTGGCGTGCAATCCTTGGAAGTTTCTGCCGAAGACCTGCTGGGCCGTTTTCTCGCTGCTGCTTTGAGGCATCCTGAAACTGGCGAAGTGATGGCCGACTGCAACGAAGCTCTGAGCGAAGGCTTGCTGGAGAACATTAAGGAATGCGGAATCAAGGAATTTGAGCTGCTTTTTATTGACAACGTCAATATTTCCGAATCATTTCGTAAAACGCTCGCCTTAGATAAAGTACGTGATACCCCACAGGCTCTGATGGAAATTTACCGCCGTCTGCGGCCATCCAGCCCACCTACCGTGGAAATCGCGCAAGATTTTTTCAATAAGCTCTTTTTTGATCCGGCAGCGTATGACCTCTCCGAAGTAGGCCGTTACAAAATCAATTCCCGGCTGAGTTTAGATACACCGATTGAGCAAAAGACCCTGACGAAGGAAGATATCCTCCTCAGTGTCAAGCACTTGGTGCAAATCAAAGACGAGTTGCAAGAGAGCGATGACATCGATCATCTTGGCAACCGACGGGTACGCACGGTGGGTGAGCTGTGCGAGAGCCAGTACCGGATGGGTTTAGTACGGATGGAGCGGGCTATTCGCGAGCGGATGAGTCTTCAGGAAATCGAAACACTGATGCCGCATGACCTGATCAATCCTAAGCCGATAAATTCAGCAATCAAAGAATTTTTTGCCACATCCCAGCTCTCTCAGTTCATGGATCAGACCAATCCGCTTTCTGAGGTAACGCACAAGCGGCGGCTTTCTGCCTTGGGGCCTGGTGGCTTGACTCGTGAGCGAGCTGGTTTTGAGGTACGAGACGTACATCCCACGCATTACGGTCGTATTTGCCCGGTTGAGACCCCTGAGGGGCCGAACATCGGCTTAATTGTTTCGCTGGCGACGTATGCCACGGTCAATCCTTATGGTTTCATCGAAACACCGTATCGGATCGTCCATGAGCGCAGAGTTACAGAAGAAATAAAGAACTTCACCGCATTGCAGGAGCAGGGATATGTGGTGGCTCCGGCCAGTGTACCGGTCAATGATAACAACGTGATCGCGGCGGACAATTTAATCGCTCGGCAAGATGGCGAAGTCGTGACGGTGCCAACAGACGATGTTACGGCGATGGATGTTGCGCCAAATCAGATGGTTTCCATTGCCGCTTCCTTAATTCCTTTTTTGGAAAACGACGATGCCAACCGCGCTTTGATGGGTTCTAACATGCAGCGGCAGGCTGTGCCGTTGCTGAAACCAGCAGCTCCTATCGTGGGTACCGGCGTAGAGCGCAATCTGGCTTTAGATTCCGGTGCTTGTTTGCTGGCTGCGGGATCAGGTGTGGTTGAAGAAGCGGATGCAAACCGAGTCGTGGTGCGCTATGACGAGGCAGGTACTGACGGTTTTGAAACCGGCATTGCGGTCTATCATCTGTCCAAGTACAAAAAGACCAACCAAAATACCTGCTTTAATCAGAAACCGTTAGCTTTGCCGGGACAACGAGTGATTAAGGGAGATGTGCTGGCTGACGGTCCTTCCACCGATTTAGGTGAGTTGGCCCTCGGCAAAAACATAACCATTGCCTTTATGCCGTGGCGCGGCTACAACTTCGAGGATTCGATCCTAATCAACGAACGGTTGCTCAAGGAAGATACCTTCACTTCCGTACATATCGAGATTTTCGAGACCGTGGCCCGCGACACTAAACTGGGCAAGGAAGAAATTACCCGCGATATCCCCAATGTCGGCGACGACGCGCTGCGCAATCTTGACGAGTCCGGTATCATTCGCATCGGCGCGGAAGTAAAGGCTGGTGATATGCTGGTCGGCAAAGTGACCCCGAAAGGAGAGACGATGCTGTCGCCGGAGGAAAAGCTGCTGCGGGCGATATTTGGCGAAAAAGCAGGCGATGTCAAAGATTCTTCGCTGCGGGTGCCGCCAGGCATTGAAGGTGTAATTATTGATGCCAAAGTCTTTTCGCGTAAGGGTGTGGACAAAGACGAGCGCAGTTTGTTGATCGAAGATGAAGATATCCGTAGCCTCAACCGGGATATGGAAGATGAGCTGCGCAGTTTGAAAAATGGAGTGCGCAAGACTCTCTGTGATTTACTTGTTGATCGTACCGCCAAAAGAGACATCAAAGGACGGAACGGCGAGGTTCTTCTGCCTTTAGGTAAAAAGCTAACTGCCGAGGTTATTGCTCAGATCGAATTTGAGCAACTTCGCGGCTTAGATTTTTCAGAACGGGCTAAGTACGAAGGTGACATAGAGAGTGTGTTCAGCAGGTACTCCCGCCAAGCCCAAGAAGTACGTTCCCGCTATGAGGGGATGGTTGCCCGAATGGAAAAAGGCGACGATCTGCCCCCCGGTGTAGTTAAGATGGTGAAAATTTACGTTGCCACCAAGCGCAGACTGGCGGTCGGCGATAAAATGGCGGGGCGGCACGGTAACAAGGGTGTAGTATCTCGGCTGCTGCCGGAAGAGGATATGCCTTTTTTTGCTGACGGCACCAGCGTCGATGTGGTGTTGAATCCCCTTGGTGTACCTTCACGTATGAATGTCGGCCAAGTTTTAGAGTGTCATCTTGGCTTTGCTGCCAAGCGACTGGGCGAGCAAATTCAGAAGTTGGCTGAGGCCAAAGAACTGGAACAGGTTAAAGCGCGACTGAAAGTTTTGTATTCCGAAGAGGAATATAACGCCATTACGGATGGATTATCTGACGAGCAGCTTTTAGATAAGATGCGCAAATCTCGGCAGGGTATGCATGTATCCACTCCGGTCTTTGATGGCGCAACCGAGGCAGAAATCAGAAAAATGCTCACGGAAGCCGGTGTTGATGAAATGGGCCAGTCCACCTTGTATGACGGACTCACCGGCGATAAGTTTGATAACCCGGTTACAGTTGGAGTGATGTATATGCTCAAGCTGCACCATTTGGTCGATAACAAGATTCATGCCCGCTCTACCGGCCCTTATTCTTTGGTGACGCAGCAGCCTTTGGGCGGCAAGGCTCAATTCGGCGGTCAGCGGCTCGGCGAAATGGAGGTTTGGGCAATGGAGTCCTACGGCGCGGCCTATACCTTGAAGGAATTTCTAACGGTTAAGTCGGACGATGTCGAGGGCAGGACTTCTATGTATGAAAAAATCGTCAAAGGGAACAACTTCCTTGACGCAGGCTTGCCTGAATCCTTCCATGTGTTGGTCAAGGAGTTAAAGGGGCTGTGTCTTGATGTTGAGCTTTTGTCCGATGAGGAATAAACGGCGGCACGGCAACGCAGCCTGATACCGTGTGTTCTGAAAACGGCAATCCGTTTGTCTGATGTATAACTAAGAGAGGGTACGCTTCGTGGAAGAACTGTTCAGCTTTTTTGATAAGCCAAAAGGGCCGCTTGTATTCGACAAGGTCAAAATTTCCCTTGCATCGCCGACAAAAATTCTCGAATGGTCCCACGGCGAGGTAAAGAAGCCTGAGACCATCAATTACCGCACTTTCAAACCAGAACGCGACGGTTTATTTTGCGCTAAGATATTTGGTCCGGTCAAGGACTACGAGTGCAACTGCGGCAAATACAAGCGCATGAAGCACCGGGGTGTAATCTGCGAAAAATGCGGAGTCGAGGTCATTCAGTCCAAGGTGCGGCGCGAGCGTCTCGGCCATATCAAATTGGCTGCGCCAGTCGCCCATATTTGGTTTCTCAAGTCGCTGCCCAGTAAGATCGGCTCTATTCTTGATATGACCCTCAAGGAATTGGAGCGTATTCTTTATTTTGAGTCCTACGTAGTCAGCAACTCCAATGTCGAAGCCTTACCAAAAGGCATGTTGCTTAATGAGGAGCAATATCGCGAAAGTTTGGAGCAATATCCCGGTGAATTTGATGTCGGTATCGGGGCTGAGGCTATCCGTGAGTTGCTCAAAGAGTTAGACTTAGTGGAGCTGTCCACCCAGTTGCGCAAGGAGATGAAGGAGACAGCCTCCCTCACTCGGCGGGCCAAGCTCGGTAAACGGTTGAATGTTACCGAAGCCTTCCGTGATTCCGGCAACCGGCCTGAGTGGATGATACTGGAAGTGATTCCAGTGTTGCCACCAGATTTACGTCCGTTAGTGCCGCTGGAAGGTGGTCGTTTTGCTACCTCTGATTTGAACGATCTCTACCGTCGGGTAATTAACCGCAATAATCGCCTCAAGCGGCTGCTGGAATTAGACGCACCAGACATCATCATCCGCAACGAAAAACGGATGCTGCAAGAGGCGGTAGATGTGCTGTTCGACAATGGTCGTCGAGGCCGTACCATCACTGGGCCAAATAAGCGTCCGCTGAAGTCGCTTTCTGACATGCTCAAGGGCAAGCAAGGCCGCTTCCGCCAGAATTTGCTCGGTAAACGCGTTGACTATTCAGGTCGTTCGGTTATCGTGGTCGGGCCGCATCTGCGCCTGCACCAGTGCGGTTTGCCGAAAAAAATGGCGCAGGAGTTATTCAAGCCTTTTATTTACAATCGGCTGGAATCGATGGGTTATGTAACCACTATCAAAAGCGCACGTAAAATGGTGGAAAAGGGCGCAAAAGAAGTTTGGGACGTGCTGGATGATATTGTCAGCGAATATCCAGTTATTCTGAACCGCGCCCCTACGCTGCATCGTTTGGGTATGCAGGCCTTTGAAGTCGTCTTGATTGAGGGTAAAGCCATTCAGCTGCATCCGTTGGTTTGCGCTGCTTTCAACGCTGACTTTGACGGTGATCAGATGGCTGTGCATCTACCACTCTCGGTTGAGGCACAGGTTGAGGCCCGCGTCCTGATGATGTCCACCAACAACATCCTTTCGCCTGCCAGCGGCAGTCCGGTCATTATTCCCAGCCAGGACATCGTCCTTGGTTTGTACTATATGACCAGAGAACGCTATGGGGTGAAAGGCACCGGCACTATTTTTAGTTCTCCTGCTGAAGCCCGCATAGCCTATGATCACGACGCTGTGCATTTGCAAGCCAAGGTCAAAGTGCGGATCAAAGGCGAATTAGTTGATACTACGCTGGGCCGAATTTTGGTTGGCGAGCTGTTGCCGGAAAAATTGCCTTTTGCGGTGGTCAACAAGGAGCTGTCGAAAAAAGAACTGAGCTTCTTGGTGGATTACACCTATCGTCATGCTGGCACCAAAGATACGGTTATTCTTGCTGATCGGATTAAGGATTTAGGCTACGAGCAAGCCACGCGAGCTGGTATTTCCATCTGCATCAACGATATGAAAATTCCGGCTAATAAGGAAAAATTCGTTGAGGAATCAGAACGAAAAGCCGCTGAGGTTGACGAGCAATACTCTGAAGGTTTGATCACGGACGGCGAGAAGTATAACAAGATCGTTGATATTTGGTCTAAAGCCACGGATAAGATCACCCAAGAGATGATGGCTGAGATGTCGGTGGATTATATTACCGACAACGAAGGCAAAATTAAGGAAGTAAAAAGTTTCAATTCGGTCTATATCATGGCCGATTCTGGCGCAAGAGGCTCGAAAGACCAAATCCGCCAGCTTGCTGGTATGCGCGGCCTGATGGCCAAGCCTTCTGGTGCGATCATTGAAACTCCGATTAAGGCTAACTTCCGCGAAGGATTGTCGGTGCTGGAGTATTTCATCTCTACCCACGGTGCTCGCAAAGGTTTGGCTGACACCGCCCTGAAAACGGCTAACTCTGGCTATCTAACTCGTCGTTTGGTTGATGTGGCTCAAGATTCGACCATCGTGGAGAAAGATTGCGGCACCATGCGTTATACCTTGGCCGAGCCGCTGTTAGATGGCGGTGAGGTGATCGTCCGTATCGGTGAGCGTATTTTAGGTCGAGTAGCCAGCGACGACGTGCTGGATCCGCATTCCGGCCAAGTGCTGGTGGGCATGGATGAGGAAATCACCGAGGACAAAGTCGAGGCGATTGAGGCCGCAGGTATTGATCGGGTGAAAATTCGCTCTGTTCTGACCTGTGAGTCTCGGCGCGGAGTCTGCGCCATGTGCTATGGCCGCGATTTGGGCCGGGGTCACATGGTCAATATCGGCGAAGCGGTAGGCATTATTGCCGCCCAATCCATCGGCGAGCCGGGTACCCAGCTGACCATGCGTACCTTCCACATCGGCGGCACTGCCAGCCGTTCGGTGGAGCAAGCTGAAGTACGCAGTCAGCGCAGCGGCGTGGCAAAATACCATAAATTGCATTCAGTTGCCAATGCTGCTGGGTTCAATATCGTTATGAACCGGAACGCCGAAGTGATCATTGTCGATGATCAGGGCGTGGATCGTGAGCGTTTCCCAGTGCCTTATGGCGCGGAACTCAAAGTGGCGGATGGAGAAAAAGTCGAACCTGGCACGGTTATTGCAGATTGGGATGCATTCTCGATTCCAATTGTTGCCGAAGTAGGTGGTCGGATCAAATACGGCGACGTGATCGAGGGCGACACCATGCAGGAGCGGGTTGACCAAGTGACTGGTAAGGTCTCAAGGGTCATTATCCATCCAGTGGTTTCCAAGCATTCCACTCCGCGCATCTCGATCAAGGACGAGCGTGGTCGGACCATGAAGTTACCTGGGCTGGAGCATGATGCCCGCTATCCCCTGCCGGTCGGCTCGATCATTGCGGCAGATGAGGGGACGGATGTGACAGCAGGTACTGTGGTGGCCAAGATTCCGCGAGAGACCACAAAGACCAAGGATATTACCGGCGGTTTGCCCAGAGTTGCCGAGCTGTTCGAGGTGCGCAAGCTGAAAGAACAGGCCATTGTCACTGAAATTGACGGTCGAGTTACCTTTGGCAAAGAACTCAAGGGAAAGCGGCGCGTGGTGATCAGCCCAGAAACCGGCGAGGCGAGAGAGTATTTAGTTCCAAAATCCAAGCATGTCATTGTTCATGAGGGCGATTACGTCAAGGCGGGTGACGCTTTGATGGACGGTTCTGTTCTGCCTAACGACATTCTGCGGATTAAGGGCGAAGAGGCTTTGGCCCGCTTCTTGGTTGACGAAGTGCAGGAAGTTTATCGGCTCCAAGGCGTGAAGATCAACGACAAGCATATCGAGACGATCGTTCGGCAGATGCTCAAACGGATCAAAATTACTGATCCGGGTGACACCAAATTTATGCTGGATCAGTTGGTAGAAAAATGGGTTTTCTATGACGAAAATGAGCGGATGATGGCCCAAGGTCTCCAGCCTGCCTCAGCGGAGCCACAGTTGCTGGGCGTGACAAAAGCCTCACTTTCTACCGACTCCTTCATTTCAGCTGCTTCCTTCCAAGAAACTACCAAGGTGCTGACGAACGCGGCAATGACCGGCAAAGTGGATACGTTGGATGGATTGAAGGAGAACGTGATCATGGGGCGGCTGATTTCAGCGGGCACAGGACTCTCAAGGTACCGTATCAGCAAGACAAAGTGAATGTCATGATTTTGTTTGACATGTGCTACTGTTCGTGCTAAACTAAAAAGCTCACGTCCGCGCAAGGCGTGAATGCTGTTTTATTTTTGAAAGGAAAGGATTTGTATGCCTACGATTAATCAGCTTGTCAGGAAAAGAAGGGAGAAGCAGGTACAGCGCTCCAGCACTCCTGCTATGCAGGAATGCCCGCAAAAGCGTGGCGTGTGTGTTAGAGTTTATACCACTACGCCTAAAAAACCTAACTCTGCGTTGCGGAAGGTCGCTCGGGTGCGACTGGCTAACGGAATAGAGGTGACTTCTTACATCCCCGGTGTTGGTCATAACCTCCAAGAGCATTCGGTGGTGCTGATCCGTGGTGGTCGTGTCAAAGACCTACCTGGTGTACGTTATCACATTATTCGTGGCACACTTGACACGCTGGGAGTTAATGAGCGGCGGCAAGGGCGTTCCAAGTACGGTGCCAAACGGCCTAAATAAGAGGCGGTCGCACAGATTGCCGGAGTGAGAGAGAACATCATGCCGAGAAAAAGAGTACAGAACAGGCGTTCTATAGAAGCTGATCCGAAATATAATTCGATTTTGGTTGCTCGCTTCACTAATGGCCTGATGATGGATGGGAAAAAAACGTTGGCCCTTCGCATGTTTTATGATGCAATGGAAACGGTGGGTGGGAAAGTTACAGGCGAAGAGCCTATGACTGTCTTTGAGACAGCGATGGAGAATGTACGCCCTCGCGTTGAAGTGAAAAGTCGTCGGGTTGGTGGTGCCACGTATCAGGTGCCGGTAGAAGTGCGTCCTGAACGAAAAAACGCCTTGGCTATTCGTTGGATCATTAGTTTTGCTCAAAAGCGTCCTGGTCAGTCTATGGCTGAAAAGCTGGCAGCAGAAATTCTTGATGCCTACAATAACCGGGGATCCGCTGTTAAAAAACGTGACGAGACCCATAAAATGGCCGAAGCCAACAAGGCCTTCGCTCATTATCGCTGGTAGCAGGTTCGCAGATTGATCTAAAAAAGATTAATCTGCGTAAAATGCGAAAAGTCTCTTGACAGCCAGGCGAAAACGGGGTAAAAGAGCAAGGTTTTTCTGGTAGGAGTCAGTAGCAGGTTATTGGCGACTGGGAAAACAGAAACAACAAAGTGCGGGAAAAACAGTGGTTGAAGGCGGATCGTTGGCCCAAGTGCGCAATATAGGGATAATGGCCCATATTGACGCAGGCAAGACTACAACTACTGAACGGGTACTGTATTACACAGGCCGTTCCCATAAGATGGGTGAGGTTCATGACGGCACAGCGGTTATGGACTGGATGGAGCAGGAGCAGGAAAGAGGAATTACGATTACCTCTGCTGCGACTACTTGTTTCTGGCGGCAGCATCGAATTAATATTATTGATACACCGGGGCACGTTGATTTCACCGTTGAAGTCGAACGTTGCCTGAGAGTGCTGGATGGAGTGATTGCAGTTTTTTGTGCAGTCGGCGGAGTGGAGCCGCAGTCAGAGACAGTCTGGCGGCAGGCTGACCACTATCGAATTCCACGAATCGCCTTTGTCAACAAAATGGACCGAATCGGGGCCGATTTTGACAGGGTGGTACGGGAGATTGAAACGCAGCTGGGAGCCTGCCCGGTACCAGTGACTCTGCCCGTAGGAAGTGAGGATACTTTCACTGGGATTGTTGACCTGATTGAGCAAAAATTGCTCATCTTCGATGAGAAGACGCAAGGCGAAACAGTCTTGATAAGTGAAGTACCTGAAGCATTACGAAGCAAATCATCGGCTGCACGCTTGTATCTTCTCGAGAAGTTGGCCGACTTCGATGAGGGGATCATGGAAAAATATCTGGAAAATCAGGATATCTCTCCTATCGAAATACGTAGTGCCTTGCGAAAGGCGACTTGTTTGCTCAAAGTAGTACCTGTGCTGTGTGGTTCAGCTTTTAAAAATAAAGGCATTCAGTTGTTACTGGATGCAGTTGCGGATTATCTGCCGTCGCCACTGGATGTTCCGCCAGTTGAGGGGCCAGATAAAGACGGTGTCTTGCTGATACGGAAAGCCGACAGTCAAGAACCGTTCTGCGCTTTGGTTTTTAAGTTGCAGACAGATGTTTTTGTTGGCACCTTGGCCTTTATTCGGGTTTATTCTGGCGAGCTGAAAACCGGCAGTAGAGTGTTTAATCCGCGCAAACAGAAAAAAGAGAAAATATCTAAGCTGATCAAACTTCATGCCAATAAGCGTGAAGAGATCGACAGCATCAGCGCGGGAGATATCGGCGCGGTGGTTGGCCTTAAATTTGCCTCTACCGGCGACACCCTGTGTATGGAAGGCGATTCCATTGTGTTGGAAAGCATGGATTTTCCTGAGCCAGTGATCGGTATCGCGATTGAAGCGAAAACTAAGGCTGACGAAATCAAACTGGCAGAAAGTTTGGATAAGATAGCTTGCGAAGATCCGACTTTTCGTGTTAGTCGCAATGAAGATACCGGCCAGAAAATCATCTCCGGTATGGGTGAGCTGCACTTAGAGATCATTGTTGATCGATTAGTGCGTGAATTTAAGGTTTCTGCCAATGTGGGTACACCCCAAGTGGCGTATAAAGAAACCATCACTCGTTCAGCGCAGGGTGAAGGCAGATTTCAAACTCAGGCCATTGGCAAGGAGCAGTACGGCCATGTGGTGGTGCAGTTTGAGCCGATAGAGCGAAGTGGTGGCGTAAAATTTGAAAATAAGGTCAATGAAGAGCTGATACCTGCCTTATATCTCAAGGCGATAGAAAAAGGTATCCGGGATTCATTGGATTCAGGGCCGCTGATTGGTTATCCGATGACTGATCTTTGTGTGCAGTTGGTTGGTGGCTCGTACGACGAAGAGCATTCCACCGAGATGGCTTTTGGTGTGGCTGCTGCACTGGCCTGTCGAAAAGCGGCAGCTGAAGCTGGAGCCGTGTTGCTGGAGCCGGTTATGGCTGTTGAGGTCGTTGCGCCGGAAGACTATCTTGGCGAAGTCATCAATGATCTGAATAAAAAAAATGCGCAGATAGAAGCTGTAGAGGCTGCACGGAACCTACAGGTAGTTAAAGCGAGGGTTCCTCTTGCACAGATGTTCGGTTATTCGACGACATTGCGTTCAGCCACTCAAGGAAGGGCATCTTTCACCATGCAGTTTGAGGCATTTGCAGAGGTTTCGAGCCGACAGGC
>JAGIXO010000041.1 GCA_026122915.1 Candidatus Electronema nielsenii
GGGCGGCTGGTGGATGTGTTGGAGGTAAAGGTGGGGGCGTAACTATTGTCGAAGACGAAATAGCAAGCAGGGTGCGTCATGCACCTATGAAAGAAATGATGAAATGCACCCTGCATGACTTAGTGGGTTCTATTTACCATTCATACTTTTAAAAAAGGAGTAGTGTAATTATGACCAGAACTGGAAAAGCTCGTTTAATAATCGGTACGTTTGCATCACTTGCAGCTACATGGTCTGCTGCAACTGCGGCAATACCTGTTATCGGGCCTGTATTAGCTGATACAGCAGGGTTGACTGTATTGACTGTAGCAATGGCATATTCATTAGCCGCTCTTTATGATAAAACTATGGATTCTGCGAGTCTTTATGCATTTGCTTCAGTAGCAGTCGGAGCTATAGCTGGACAATTAGCGTTAAAGGTTTGTGCCAGTATTATTCCTATCTTTGGAAGTTATTTCAATGCGTCTGTTACATTTATACTTCATGGCGCAATAGGATGGGCTTTATGTGAGATATTTGAATCAGGAAGAACGCCTGTTGACTGCTCAACAGAAGAACTAAAGGAATTATTTAAACGTAACAAAGGGAAGGCTGAGGAAGAAAAGAAAAGGTATGACGCAGCAATGGCATCTTTACCTCAAGATGCAAGACAAAAAGTCAAAGACCTCCAAAGTAAGATTAAGGACAAAAAGTTATCTGACTTTGAACGCAATGAGCTGATGAAAGAAATAACAAGTATTTTCGAGAAGCATGGCTCATCCAGTATATTTGATGTTTGAGATAGTATCAAAATCCAGCAGAAGCAATGCACCGCTTCTGCCGGACAGCTCCAGTTGCGCTTACTCGTAAGGTCACAAGCAACTGCGCCGCTTGGCTGGCCGAGCTTTTCCCATCTTGCTGTACGTCTTTTGCATCGCCTGTTCCTCTGTGAAGGATATCCAATCTATGCTGCTTGATTGCAGCACCACCGAATCTAAGCAGGAAAAAGCAGAGTTTGATGAGCTTCAGGTTAGTTCTTTGTGAGAAGCAGAGGGATGAGCCTGTTCGTTAATTCTCTTGCGATCTTTCGCAGGCGCGGTATAGTTCCTTGTTCATGCTGAAGAAAAATGATGCAGCAGCATATCCAAATACATACAGGAACGCACAAATGAGCGAAAAAAAGTCACCCACAACCAATCCGCCGCGCCCAATCCCGCAGCAGAAGCAGCAAAAGCAAGGGCAGAACAAGGGCTACAATGCGCCTCCTCCTCCCAAGCCACAAGTGCCGTCAAAGAAAGGCCGATAAGTACAAGGATGGTGGGCTTTTTGCTTGATACAGTTGACGTTATCAACGCATTTGCCCCACCATCATCTCAATAGGGAAGTTTATGTTTTGATTGCGCGAAAGACCGCTCTTGTCGATTCCGATGAACCTACAGGAAGACCCGATAAAACCCGGCGAAGGCCATCGTCAACGGTTACGTGACCGATTTCAGGCCCAAGGCATGGACGCTCTGACCGATACTGAGGTCATTGAGCTGCTGCTGACATTCGGCACACCTCGTTCCGATTGCCGTCCTTCAGCGGAGGAAGCCATGCAGCGGTTCAAAACACTGCCGGAAGTTTTAGACGCGCATCCGACAGCCTTGGAAAAGGTCAAAGGCATGGGGCCGAAAAACATCTTTGCTCTTCAATTCATTCAAGGTGTGGCACGTCGTTATCTCCGCCAGCGAATTCAGAAAAAGAACTACGTCACCTCATCTAAAGACGTGGCCGATTATCTCATTCATGCCCTGCGCGGTCTCCGCCGCGAGGTTTTCATGGCTGTCTATCTTGATGCCTCGCACGCAGTCATTGATAGCGAAATTCTCTCTGAAGGCACCATCAACGTCAACACCGTTTATCCCCGCGAATTGATTAAGGCGGCACTGTCCCGCAATGCTGCCGCCTTGGTCATCGCTCACAACCATCCGTCGGGTAGTCTCCAGCCGTCAGCGCAGGACGAACAGCTCACCCGCACACTCTTCCTGATGTGTTCTTTCATGAATATCAACTTGCTCGATCATCTGATTATCGGTGCGGGCGAGACCGTCTATAGCTTTGCCGATCAAGGCCAAATGGCGGCTGTTCGCAATGACTGCGCGGCACTCCGGGCCAAGCTGGGCTGAAATTGACACAGTTCTTTTATGTGGCGATTGGTGAAATGCGAAAACAGAGACAGACTTTTTAAAAAAGTCTCAAGCGAAGGGAATCAGGTGAAACTCACCTGAAAGCTTACCATCTGTAGCTGAAACCTAACGTGTAGTAATCATGTTCTGTTGTCATCTGGTGGTCAAAAGGATCACTGCCATATTCATACGTCTGATGCTTCCATCCCAGCATCAAATTTGCTTTTTTTGACAATATGCTTTCCAAGTCAATGGATGCTGAACAGCCGTAACTTTCCTGACTTGTGTATGGAGTGAAAAAAGCCTGCAATATTATATAGTCGCTTGCCTTTATATTGCCGGAAACACTCCAGCTTGAATCAACAGAGTCAGGCAGCACATCCCCTACATTGTAGGCGACTTTTACTTCGGCCCACGAATTAAGGTTCAGACCAACTCCTATGTTGAAAACATTATCAACAGGATCGCGCAGGTAATCAGTCAAATCCAGCATGTCATCCTTATCTTGACGGTCAAAGGCATATCGGAAACCGGTAAACACAGAGGCTGTGTTTTTTCGCCATGTGCCAATTCTGCGGGAAAGCTCGCTCTCAAGCCGACTGTAATAATCTTGATCAGGATTCAGATAACCTATGACAGCACCTGTGTACAGCCAATTTTTCCAAAAATGCCGAGTGTAATCAGTTCCTATGTATGATTTTATGATATCGGTGAACAGCAGGCCGGTGTAATACCGCCAAGCGTATGATGTTCCGGTGAGATTGCCTGAATAACTCAAATGAGGATAATAGACTGTTTCATAATTCAGCGTTGTAATTCCGATAAAGTTCACATCTCTGGCGTACATGGTCAAATACGCCTGAACATAAAATTCATCCAGAGCTTGAGAATTGATAGTCTGTTGATCGGTCGCGGATAAAAAACTGATGTTTGCCGATGCCCCGCCCTCGCCGCCGACATGTGTCAGCACCCGTTCCGGGCCGACAGGATCATAATAGAAACGATAGGAAGAAGATGTTTCTCTGACTGGAGACAAGCCAAGCCATAAGGTGTTGAAATATGCTCTCGGCAATACTGCAAGTCCATCCTGAACTGACGCATGATCGGCGGAGCCAAGCCCGGCTTGGTAAATCGTCCAGCTGTTGTCAGGAAGGCGGGTGTTGCTGGCCGCATTGAACAGATTGTTGTTGATATTTGTGTTTGCTTTTTTGTCGCTGCCGACGAGCGACGGATCAACATCTGGAAGAATCTGCGCTCCTGCGGCAAGCGGCATGTTAATTTCGATATTGTCTCCGTCCCAGACACCTCCAAAGCCGTGAACTGTGACACCCATCACTGATTTGGCGTAATTGCTTCTGATGATCTTCCTTACTCTGGAATATCCAGCCAAGGCTGTATTTTCAATTTTTTCTTTTCGCTTCATGCTGCTGGTGTCGCTGATGCTGTTGCCTGGTGTTGCGCCGATATTGGGAAGATACAAATCTAAACCGATATATTGGCCGTCCGCTCCACGGCTTTGGAATCCGGGCTGCGCAAGAACAGCTATACTTTTTTCAGAAATCTCATCGCCGATGTTGCCTTTTTGCTCAATACGGGTTGGAACAAAATATTTTGGATCAATGCTGTTCCTGTCGGTTATCAGAGAGGGGGTGAATGCGCATTGTTTGTCTGGGGGCGCGTTCGGATCAAGAACAGAACAGGAGCCGGTGAAGCTCATTTGCAATCCCATGCCCATCATGGTTTGCGGAGAGGTTTCTGTTAGAATAATTTCATTATTTTTAGTTGCTGTTTTAAATTGCAGATATTTCCCTTGATAATCAGAAGTGAAAATTTGATCGTCAGATAAACTCTGCTCAACTTTGCTGCTGACGGTGTAAGTAAGATTTAAAAAAATATTTTCTTTTCGGTGATCTCCATATATTGTACCAATATCAAAATTGTCTCCATAAATAATGCCGACATCTGCTTGGCCTTCTGCTATATGGTCAACCACATGCCAGTTAAGAGCAGTTCTTGTGACATTGACAGGCAGTTTTTCTTTTTCAATAACATGAGGTTGGATGATGTATTCCGATTCACTGTAAGCATGTTTTGATTTCAGGGAGACTTCCGCCAGCAATAACACCGCAGAGATATAAAATATTTTTTTCTTCATAGGCTTTGCCGTTTTTTATCCTGATATCATAATAAAAAAAACAGCCTTCTACATAAAACAGAAGGCTGTTTTTCTATACAACAACTGCTCTGCTGCTGTTTGTTTATGGGTTTGTCTGGGCAATTGTGCCAGCAGGCGCAGCAATATTGGTGGTGCTGCCTGTGAGGTTGTTGGCTTGAGCAGTGCCAAGAACGGTATCTGCCGCTATATTGTCAATGTATATTTTACTTGGCACAAGCGTTACGATACCGCTTGCCCCTGCGGCAAACGCCTCAGTCGTGCCAACAGCAGTCGCTGCGCCAGCATAAGCTGTTGATTTGCCAACTGACACTGCCGCAGAGGCTGAGGTCACTACTCCTGTCGTAAGCTGAAAACTTGCGGAACCTGCAATGCCACCCTGTCCAGCAGCGAAGGCAAACCCGGTGAATCCGAACACGCACACAGTTACACTCAATCCAAGCAATACTTTTTTCATGGCAATTCCTCCGTAAATAGAGTTAGTTCAGCTGCGTAACAGTGCCAGCAGGTGCAGCAATATTGGTGCTGCTACCTGCGAGGTTATTAACTTGAGCCGTGCCAAGAGTACCAGCCGCCTCGCCATTGATTTGCGATATATATATATTGGTACCTGTAAGTGTCGTTGCTCCGCCGGTTCCAGCAGAAAATGCCGAAGTGGTGCCAGCAGCGGTGGCTGCACCAGCATAAGCGGTTGATTTGCCGACTGACACGGCCGCCGATGCTGCAGTAACTGCGTTCGGCACAAGACCATTAAGCTGAAAACTTGCGGAACCTGCAATGCCACCTTGTCCAGCAGCAAAGGCAGACCCGGCGAACCCAAACACGCACGCCGCTGCACCTAATCCAAGCAATACTTTTTTCATGACAATTCTCCCAGATGAATGAATAATGGAACTGCATATCAACAATGCTAAATATATATAAAAAAGTGTTTGCTGTCAAATGACATTTTCATTATTCAGCTTAACTAATTATTATATCAACGATTTTTCATGGACGATCTCGGCCTGTATGTTCATGTGCCCTTCTGCCTGCGGAAATGCGCTTATTGTAGCTTTTATTCAGAAACGGGCCTACCGCCAGACAAAGGCAAAGCCTATCTCACAGCTGTCACCCGGCAGCTCCGCCAGTTTTCTTCAATACGCCCGCTGACCAGCATTTTCTTTGGCGGCGGCACTCCTACTATGCTGCCACCTGCGGTCTTGAGCAGCTTGCTCGCCGAATGCCGTCAGCACTTCCCCTGCGCGGAAGACGCGGAGATTTCCATTGAGGTCAATCCTGCCACAGTTGATTGCTCCGGGTTGACAATGCTTCGACAAGCGGGCTTTAACCGTCTGTCCATCGGGGTACAATCCTTGCATGATCAAGAACTGCGACGAATAGGTCGTCCACATTCCGCGACTGATGCGATACAAACAGCGCATTTGGCACGTCAGGCTGGCTTTGCCAATGTCAACATAGACTTAATGTACGGCCTACCCGACCAGACGCTACAAACGTGGCAAGACAGTTTAGCGCAGGCTTTAGCCTTAACTCCCCAGCATCTATCCCTTTATGAATTAACTCTTGAGCAGAACACGCCCTTTGCTCGCCAGCACGCGCAAGGCGTTCTGCTGCTGCCTGACGAAGACACCGTACTGCGAATGCTGGAAGAAACACAACGGATGCTGAGTGGCGCAGGCTTCTGCCGCTACGAGATATCAAATTATGCACTTCCCGGCTTCGAGTGTCGCCATAATATCAATTATTGGCAGAATGGCGAGTACATCGGCTTGGGGCCAGGTGCGGTTTCTTGTCTCGGTGGAATCCGGCGTAATGCGGTAGCTGATGTGGGAGCGTTTTGCCAGCTGATGGAGACCGGGCAAGCGGTTTGGCAGGACGAGGAACGTTTAGAGTCTGAAGCGGCATTTCGGGAAACCGTGATTATGGGTCTGCGAATGACAGCAGGGGTTTCGTTGCCAGAACTACGCCGCCGCTTTGGGATTGATGCTGAGATATATTATGGCACAACTTTGGTACAACTTATCCAACATGGAATGCTGGAAATTATTGTTGACAGGCAGCTGCGTTTGACTGAGCAGGGATTACTGTTAGCGAATACAGCGATGGCAGAATTGGTGTAACTCCTTTAGCTAATTCTAAATCTGTCCTTACAAGAGCACTCATTCTCGTTATCGTAATTCAAAAAATTTGACTTCCTTTTGCTTCTCCGGTTATAATTCAAAAAATTATACTTTTTCTCCCGGAGAACCCTCAGGAATGCGTAATCTGTTTTTGGATCCTTGCAGTTATTTGAAACTGCGTGATCAAATTGTTTTTTTCGGAGCCTGCACTATGGCTGTGGTGCTGATTCTTCTGCACAGCATTTTCATGCTGATGGATAGACGGCAGCAGGAAGAACAGCTCAGGCAACAGCTCCGACAAGGCTTTTTGGTTTTGGAGCAGACTCTAAAACAAGTACACATGGTAGAAGGAGTTACCCAAGAGCTGCTCAACTCAGCTGCTCTGCAAAGTGGCTTGCATATCCATTTTCTTGCCCCTTCCCGTACGTTAAGCACTGACGGCAGGTCGCCTTGCGCTGCTGTGCTCCCGAATTCTCTCCCGCTGCTCAACTCAGCTACTCCTTGGCAGGGCCAAGAAATTCCCCATTCTGACCACATGATGGTCTCTGCGGCCCGCCTGCCTTTAGCGGATGGCAGCCAAGTTGCTCTTTTGCTTGCGGTGGAACGGCCTGACTTCAATGAAAGCGGCCTGCTCTGCGCGGCCATGCTGGGAGTTTTCCTGCTGGCCTTCGCGCTTTTCATCCCTATTACTAATATTTTTGTCCGCTATGCAGTTTCTGATCCAATTGCCGAGCTAATTTCCGGCCTTAACGCCTTAGACAGCGAGGCGTGGCAGCCGTTGGAGGAAAAATGCAAAACTGCTGATTTCTCCAACGTAGCCCAGACGTTCAATCGCATGGCCGGAATTATCCGCCACCACGATCGGCAGGTGAAAATCCTTTCCGCAGCGGTAGAGCAGAGTCCTTCCGCTGTCGTGATCACTGATACGCAAGGCCGGATTGAGTACGTCAATTCAGCAGCAGAGCTGCTGACCGGCTACACGGCCACCGAGTTAACAGGCGAGAAGACCAGCATTTTTCAGTCAGGCCAGACCGCACCAGAAATCTACCGAGAAATGTGGCAAAGCATCTCACAGGGCAAGGTCTGGAAAGGCGAGCTGTTAAACCGGGCTAAAGACGGTTCGCTTTCTTGGGAGGCGATGGTTATCGCCCCGGTTTTTGCTTCTGACTCAGAGATCAGCAAGTTTGTCGCCACCAAAGAGGATATCACCGAACGCAAAAAGACCGGCGAACTGCTGCGCCGTTACGAGCAGATTATTTCTGCCACCGACGACTTGATGGCCTTTCTTGACCGCAATCTGGTCTATCAGGCCGTGAACGCCGCTTACTGCAAAAGTTTTCGCAAACCAGCAGAAAAGATTGTCGGTACCACGGCAGCTGAACTGCACGGCCCGGACTTTGAGCGGCAGGAGATCAAGGCAACATTTGAACGCTGCTTGGCAGGGGAAGAAATTCATTATCAGGGTTGGTTCGATTTTCCTCCCTTAGGGCGGCGTTATCTGAATATGTCGTATTATCCTTTTGTCGATGCGGACGGCAGAATCAGCGGCCTTGTTCTCAGCGCACATGATATCACGGCATTCAAACTCCAAGGGGAACTGCTGCGGGAAAGCGAGCGGCGGTATCGGCAGACGTTTGAAACGAATACGGCAGTCAAGCTGATCGTTGATCCAGTAGAGGGAAAAATTGTCGAGGCTAACGAAGCTGCCTGCCGCTATTACGGCTATGATCAAGAAACCTTGGTTTCTATGAGCATTACTGAGATCAACCAGCTTCCGGCCCCAGAAGTGCGCGCAGCGATGGTGCAAGCGGTCGAACGGAAGCAGCTGTATTTTAACTTTCATCACCAAGTAGCCTCAGGTGAGGTGCGGGACGTGGAAGTCTATTCCAGTCCTTTGCGCAGCGGCGGCAGGACATTGCTCTACTCGATTATTCATGATATAACTGATCGCAGGAAGGCAGAAGAGGCTCTACGGGAAAGCAATGAGCGTTTGGAATTAGCGGTCAAGGGCGCGAATCTCGGTACGTGGGATTGGAATATTGAAACCGGCGAAGTGGTCTTCAATGAACGCTGGCCAGAAATTCTCGGCTATCAGTTAGATGAGATCGAGCCTCATCTTTCAACATGGGAGAATGCTCTGCATCCGCGAGAGAAAGAGCAGATCATACAGAAGATGACCGAGCATCTTGAGGGAAAGACACTGGTGTTCATCGCCGAGCAATGTCTGCGGCACAAATCCGGTCAGTGGATATGGACGCTGGGCGCAGGCCGGGTTTCGCGGCGAGATGCTCAAGGCAGGCCACTGCGGGCCGCTGGTATCATGCAAGACATCAATGCCCGCAAGTTAGCCGAGCAGCAGTTGCTTACGGCCAAGGAGATAGCCGAGTCAGCCAATCATGCCAAATCGGTTTTTCTCGCCAATATGAGCCACGAGCTGCGCACTCCGCTCAACGCCGTATTGGGCTACACTCAGATTCTTGCCAGCGATACCTCGCTCACTTCTCGGCAACTGAACAGTATTCGTACCATCCACAAGTCGGGCGAGCATCTGCTGATGCTGATCAATGATATCCTTGATCTGTCCAAGATTGAGGCAGGCAAGATGGAGTTAGTGACGCGAGAATTCCGCTTGCCACCTTTTTTGAACGGCATCGCCGAGATTATCCGAGGCCGGGCGCAGTTGAAAAATATTGAGCTGTTTTACGAGCCGGATAAAACCTTACCTGCGGTGATTGAGGCAGACGAGCTGCGTTTGCGCCAAGTGCTGCTCAACTTGCTCTCTAATGCAGTCAAATTCACTCGGCAGGGTTGCTGTACTTTATCTGTTCACGCAGAAAAGACCGCTACCAGAGACCGGATGTTGCTGACAGTAAGCGTAGAAGACACCGGGATAGGCGTTGCCCCAGACCTGCAACGAAAGATTTTTGAACCCTTCCGTCAGAACGATGAAAGGCTCAAATACGCGGAAGGCTCTGGTCTCGGCTTGGCAATCAGTCGCACCTTGGTACAGCTGATGGGCGGTGAGTTGCACGTGGTCAGTCCGCTCAACATTCATCCTCGACCAAGTGAAGGGCCGGGCAGTCGTTTCTTTTTCAGCATCGAAGTGCGCGTGCTGTGTAACCAAGGAACCGTGGAAATCCCTGCCGCACTTTGTGGCCGCAAAAGTATCCTCATCGCGGATGACAAGGCGGCGCATCGGGCCGTGTTACGCAACATCTTGGAAGATGCGGGCTTTCAGATTCATGAGCTGGCTGACAGCACCCGCTTGGCCGAAGCCTGCGCTCGCTTTCGGCCTGACGCGGTGCTGCTCGATTTCCGCCAGCCGGAACTCGACGATATCCCGCTGACCAAGCAGTTGCGCGAGCATCCTGAGTTGAAGGATATCCCAGTGATCGCAGTGGCCGCTCCAGAAGACGCAGAGCTGGGCCAGCAAAAGGAAAGTTTCGCCGCTTGCATCATCCGACCCTTTTCTTCCATTGATCTGCTGGCAGTGATCGCGTCTCAGCTGTTTATCCCCATGACATGGCCGGAGGAGGCAGACCCGGACAGCTTCCCGGACTGGGCTTGGCCTCCGACTGAGGACTTGGCCGAGTTAGTAACGTTAGCCCGCACAGGCAATATTGCTGGCGTGACGAAGAAAGCTGCTTGGCTGGCTGAGGTAGATGCAGGCAGATATAAGCAATTTGCCGCACGGATTGAGGAGCTTGCAGACAATTACCAGCTGAACCAGATCGTCACTCTGGCCGATCAACACTCGACCCGCACAACGCAATGAGCAATTGCAAAAAAGACCTCATCCTGATTGTGGATGACCAGCCAGCCACGCTAAAAGTGCTGCTCTCCTTTCTTCAGGAGCAGGATTTTGAACTTCGCATCCTTCAGAGCGGTGGCCAGACGCTGGAGATGCTGAGGTATATTCAACCCGATGTCATTCTGTTGGATGTGTTGATGCCGGATATGGACGGTTTCGAGACCTGTCGCCGGATCAAAGAATATCGAGAGTTAGCCGATGTTCCGATCATCTTCATGACTGCTCTGCACAGTGTGGAAGACAAAATAGCTGGTTTTGCAGCGGGTGGTGTGGATTACATCACCAAGCCTTTTCAGCAGGACGAGGTGTTAGCTCGGATCAGCACGCATCTTAGTCTGAAGCATACGCAAGAAAAGCTCCGGCATCAGAAAACTATGCTGGAAGCCTTACTCGACTCCATCCCAGACCCGATTTATTTCAAAGATTTGGCCAACCGTTATCTGGGTTGCAACCGAGCCTTTGAAGAATTTGCAGGCAGAAAGGAGGGCGAGATACTCAGTAAAACAGATGAGGCGGTGTTGCCGCCTGACATTGCTGCCCATTTTCGCAGTCGGGATCAGGAAATGCTGGCCTCGTGTACAGCGGAGCGCAGAGAGGAAACCATCCTTTGCTCAGACGGCAAAACCGTTTTGTTTGATGTGCTCAAGACTCCCTACATTGGCCCGGACGGTAATCCGCTCGGTCTGATCGGCATCTGCCGGAACATTACCGATCTGAAAAAGGCAGAGCGGCAGGCAGAGGAAGAACGCGAACGATTGATCGTCACCCTGCATTCCATCGGCGATGGGGTAATCGCCACTGATGTAACTGGTAAGATCAGCTATCTCAATCAGATCGCCGAGCAGCTGACCGGCTGGTCTGTCGCCTCTGCTGCTGGCAGGCCCTCAGCAGAGGTATTCAAAATCATTCACGAGAAGACCGGGGAAACGTGCGCTAACCCGGTATGCCAAGTGCTGGAGCTGGGCGTGCTGGTCATGCTGGAGAATAACACCGCCTTAGTTCGCAAAGACGGCAGCAGTTTGAGCATTGCTGACAGCTGCGCCCCGATCCGCGACCGAGAGGGCAAAATCATCGGCACGGTGATTGTTTTTCGCGATGTGACCAACGAGCGGAAGATGACTGAGGAGTTGATCAAAATCAAGAAATTGGAATCACTCAGTCTGCTGGCCGCAGGCATTGCTCATGACTTCAACAATATTCTCTTCGCTATCATGGGCAATGTCGAGCTGGCCGCCACCCGCGTTGGCGCTGAGGATACCCAGACCATTGGCCTGCTCACCGATGCCCAGAAAGCAACAGAACGAGCGGCAAAATTAACCCAGCAGCTGCTGATTTTTGCCAAAGGGGGAGAGCCGATGAAGGAAACCACCTCGCTGATCGACTTAGTCCGTGAGTCGGCTGATTTTGTCCTGCACGGCTCCCATGTCTCGTGCGAATACACCTTTACTGAGGGCCTCTGGCTGATCAATGCAGACAGCGGCCAAATCAGCCAAGTGATCCAGAACATCATCCTCAATGCCCGCGAGGCTATGCCTATGGGCGGCAAGATTCGTATCGTCTGTAGCAATGTAGAGAATGCGGCAACAGAACCGCTGCTGCCGCCTGAGTTATGCAAGGGCAACTTTGTTCGCATCAGTATTCAGGACAACGGAAGCGGTATTCCCCCAGAGATCATGGATAAAATCTTTGATCCTTATTTCACCACCAAACCAGAAGGCAACGGCCTTGGTTTAGCCATTTGTCATGCGGTGATTAAGAAGCATGACGGCCATATCGTCGTGCAGTCTGAGGTGGGCCAAGGGACTCTTTTTTCCATCTATTTGCCTGCTGCCGCACCCTCTGCTGATGCAATAACAGCACAGGCGAAACAAGAAAATATCGCGCAGAAACCATCCAGAATCATAGTGATGGACGATGACCGGATGCTGCGCAACTTGGTGCAGGCCCAGCTCCGCGCTCTCGGCCATGAGGCAATTCTGGTTTCAGATGGAGCAGAAGCAGTTAGCACCTATCAGCAGCTGTTAGAGAGCGGCAATCCGGTTGATTTCGTGATCATGGACTTGACGATTCCCGGCGGCATGGGCGGCAAGGAAGCAGCCCAGCAGCTTTTGCTGATTGATCCAGCGGCACGACTGATTGTTGCCAGCGGCTATTCCAACGACCCAGTGCTGGCTGAGTACCGAGATTACGGCTTTCGGGCAGCAGTAGCCAAGCCCTTTAATCTTCAAGAGCTGCGCCGAGCCATCGCGGCTGCGCTTTGAGAAATCAGGGAGCTTGGCTGTCAGCTGCTGCACCAGCGGCATAACGAAGCAGTTCGTCTAACCTACGCGGAGAAGAAAGATATTCCCGACTGAGGCCGCATTCGGTCATGATGCCACAGAAGCGGAGAAACTCCTCCATCAGGCGGGTGGTCATCTTGTCCTGATGCTGAATGATTGACAGCTGCCGCCGGGTGCTGATCCCTTCGATAGCTAAACTTTTCAGCCAGCCATACTCGGTCTCTCGACAGATGGTAAGTTCAGACAGGCAAGACGCGCCCACGCCCGCCTCTACCGCCTTTTTAATCGCTTCGGTGTGTCCCATTCGGGTGACAACATTCAGCAGAGCCGCATGATTACCAAGTCTGGTCTTAAATATCTCCGCTGTACCAGAGCCTTCCTCACGTAACACCCAAGCAGTCTTCTCTAAATCATCAGGAATACGGAATACCTCTTGCGTTGCTAAGGGATGCGAGGCACTGACAATGATCCGCAGCTCATCCTCAAACCAAGGCGTTCGTCGCACCGCTTCATCGGCTATCCCACCTTCAACAAAGCCCAGATCAATCACTCCCTGCGCTACCAAGCGTTCGGCCTGCCGAGTATTAGCCACCAGCATGTTGATCCGTACATCTGGGTGCATCCGCATGAACAATCCCACCGGATACGGCAACACGTAATTACCGATGGAAGAGCTGGCGATGATCTCTAACGAGCCAGCCAACGAAGCCTTGTTCTCCGTCAGCATGGACTCAACATTCCGCACTTGGAAGATGAGCTTTTTGGCAATGGGCAGCAGATAGCGACCTCGGTCGTTGAGGAGCAAGCTACGGCCATGCCGATCAAAGAGCGGGCCACCGAGCTGATGCTCCAACTCTGCCAAAGCCATACTGACCGCCGACTGCGTTAAGAACATCATCTTGCTGGCCTTAGTCACTTGGGTGGTTTCCGCCACTGCGATGAAGATTTCAAACTGCCTGAGGGTGATGGCCATGCTCGCTCCTGTAACCGCCTGATGAAGGCGGCAGATGTTTACCAATTTCGTGTGCTCTTGCTGACTCTGCTTGCTATGTAGGTACAATACACCCTTGTTGTCAAGATAAAAAGCAGCTCACAGCTCTTGCTTTGCGTACAAGCATTGGCTTCCCTTTCCATACCAACACCCAGCCTCGTAGGTGTTTCGCCCGACAAAATGA
>JAGIXO010000042.1 GCA_026122915.1 Candidatus Electronema nielsenii
CCCGCGTTATGGGCAACAGATGACTTACATGTTCCCTACATTCCTTTTCCATAAACATGTACAAACGAACCGGTATTGTTGGCATACCACCACTGGGAATCATTTGCCAGCTCAACGCAGAGCAGGCCAGCATTATTGATCTTGACGAGCCACAGCTCCTTCTGCCCATCGACCAGACTGATCAATATCTGCCACGGGTCTATTGCGCCATTCTGCGCACGGTGCTGCTCAACGCCCTCAACCTGCGCCTGGAGCGGATTTATATTGATGTCGGCCCCGGTAAATGCGACTGCGCGTTGCATGTTGCCGCCGTACTCAAAGACCTTCTCCCTATCCCGGTGATAGCCACACGAAATACGGACAGCCAAGGCTTTGGCTTTTCCATCTGTCAGAGCAGCCTGCCGCTGACCGAAAAGATGGCAGCAATCACCAAAGGCGTGCAGAGCTGTCAGCCCTCATTTGCTTATGAAGCCTGCTCGCCCACTGCTGGTTTCTGGGGTGTGCCACCGCGTGATTTCTCTATTCTAAACCTCTTCCCAGACAGCACTCACATTTACGGCTGGACGCGCTGCATGGAGAACAAAACGCCAGCTGATCTCGAATTGGAAGCGTACTGCAATCTGGAAGTGCCAACGGTCTTTTTCGCCCAGTCTTTTTGTGCCAAAACCGCGTTGGCTAAACATTTAGCCGCCCGTCACCCCAAGGCACTGTGCGTTGATTGCGATGTCAGTGCAGGTTCCAGCGCAAGGGCGAAGATCGAGGCGTTTCTCGAACTGTCAGGCGTGATTGGAGGTTGCTATGTTGCTGGCTGATTTTGGCACGTCTTATTGCAAGCTGTTCAACACAGAGCAGAATACGGGGCCAGAGATCATTCCCACCCGTGATCTTGACCTTCATTTCCGAGCTGATCTCGCTGCTGGGCATAACGCCAAGCGGCGGAGCAGACAGACGGTCAACGAGTTAACTGCGTTGGCGAAAGGCGGCAGAAGACTGATTGCCGAACCAGATTTTGTCTTGCTTGATTGTGGCAGCCGCGACATTAAGTTTGTCCGCTTTCAAGGCGGCGCAATGGCTGATATGGGCTGGAATGCTGAGTGTGGCGCGTCAATGGGGTTCACCATCGAGCTTCTGGCGAAATACTATTCTATCGATTATGCGCAGGTAGCATTGCCGGACAGCGGTTTTTCCGTCACGTGCGGGGTCTTGGGTCTGAGTCATATCTTTGATGCAGTGGCTACAGGTAGCTCTGAAACCGAAGCAGCAGCGAAATTCGTGCGCGGTATTGCCCGCAATGCCTTCCGCTTTGCGGGTTCGCCGGAGAAGCTCTATCTTTCTGGTGGGCTGTGTGAGAATCCGCTCTTTGTCGCTTGCTTTCCCTGCGAGCTTGTACCACTGGGCCGCTTTGTTCTGTTGGAGGGATTGAAAGAATATTTATCCTTGTAAGTCCGATGTGTTCTGCTTTTGCAGAAATCCTTATCACAATCCTTCCTTTGCTAACTCCCTGACCAACCGCTCCTGCTCGCCGATCAATTGTTTTGGTACCTGCACCAGAATTTTTACATAAAGATCGCCCCGCTCACCTATCGGCCCGGAAGGCAGGCCCTGCCCTTTAATCCGCAGCTTTGCCTCTGGTTGCACGCCCGCAGGCACCTTGACCTTGAAGCTCTTGCTGTCAAGACTAGTAATTTCCACCGCTGTACCCAAACATGCCTCGCTAAAAGGAATTCTTTTCTCCATGATCAGGTTGTCGCCGTCACGGATGAATTGTTCGTGCGGCAACACTGTCACTTTCAAATAAAGATCACCGGGTTGGCCGCCTGTTGCTGATGGCGCACCTTTGCCGCTCAAGCGCAGTCGCTTGCCGTTTTCAATTCCCTTAGGCACCTTGACCGAAACATTTTGCGTTTCTCCGTTCCGGCGCAGGCTGATATTTTTGTCCGCACCGTGGAGCACATCAGCCAACGTGACAGATAATTCGTAAGTTTGATCCTCGCCTTTTGTCGGCTGAGGACGGCATCCACCGCTGCTGCACCCACCCGCGCCTCCAGCTTGGCTGAAAAAATCAAAAGGACTGCTGCCTCCTTGCCCGCCGAACCGAAAACTTGTTCGCCCGCCACCCTGACCGCCAAAACCGAACTGACTGAGGATGTCGTTGAGATCAAAATTGCGGAAAATGTCTTCCTGTGAATAACGCTGCTGGAAGCCCGCCGAGCCGTACGTGTCGTATTCCTTCCGTTTTTTCTCATCAGAAAGAACAGCGTAGGCTTCGTTAATCTCTTTAAATTTAGCCTCAGCCTCTTTGTTGTCCGGGTTTTTGTCCGGGTGATATTTTAAGGCCAGCTTGCGGTAAGATTTTTTAATTTCGTCCGCAGTCGCGCTTTTTTCAACACCAAGTATTTTATAATATTCCATATTATTAGATAGATTCGATTCAGAGAATTCGGCTGCTTTGCTTAACAGATAACACTATAAGAACGATGCAGAATTTGTCTATCTTGCTGCCGCTGTTTTCCCCTCTCGAAAACAGCAAGGGCGGAGGAAAATTCAATCCACCGCCCTCGGATGCTGCATCAATAGGGCAAAATGTTTCAGAAGGGTACGTCGCTGCCCG
The DNA here is from genome assembly GCA_026122915.1 of Candidatus Electronema nielsenii. Taxonomy (GTDB): domain Bacteria; phylum Desulfobacterota; class Desulfobulbia; order Desulfobulbales; family Desulfobulbaceae; genus Electronema; species Electronema nielsenii. Next base: position 2,612 of record JAGIXO010000042.1, read on the forward strand.
TGCCACCACCACTACCGGAGGAATAGGAGCCGCCGCCGCCGTCATAGCCACCTGAAGAAGGAGGACCGCCTGCTGCCGGGCCGGGATCGCTGTTATAATAACCGCTACTGTCTCCCCCTTTAGGCGTAAGAAATTGTACATCTCGGGCAACCACTTCAGTTGTCCAGCGATCATGGCCATCCTTATCCTGCCATTTTCTCGTTTGGAGCTTGCCTTCGATATAAACCTTGGAACCTTTGTGCAGATATTCGCCGCAAGTTTCTGCTAATCGTCTCCAGACAACAACCCGATGCCATTCGGTTTGTTCCTTCATCTGACCGTCCTGCCCCTTCCAACGCTCGGATGTGGCAACATTAAAGGAAGCCACCGGGGTGCCGTCTTGGATGTATTTAATCTCTGGATCAGCACCAAGATTGCCGATTAAAATTACCTTGTTGATCATTTTTCACCTGTTGCTATGTTGTTTCAAATGCGCTGCACTTTCCGACTTCATCATAATCCTGAACGCTAAAAAAAGCAGCATTCAATTTACGCAAACCAGCACACAGGACAGCTCAACAGTGCTTGCGCTCCGCAATTTCTTTCAGTATAATTAATTGTACTGAGAATCATTTAAATTTCTTGTCGCTTGAAAAGCCATTCGCTCCAAGCGGAGTCAGCAGCAAGACATCTTTAATCACCTACCGCCATCGGACAACAATGCGTTTTTTCCGTTTATTTCAGGCTAAGACGACTGCGCAGGCCGGGCATATCATTCTCTGTCTTGCCCTGCATTGCACCGCCGTCTTTTTTTTCAGCCTGACTGGGCAAGCGCAAACCATCGGTCAGGAACAGTGTCTGCCGCAGTCGCCCCCCGTCTTGCCTGATCTCCCTCCTTCCGGCCTGTCGCCGCTCCAGCAGAGCTTGTATTGGCTGCTCAAGAGCAAACCCACAGCTCGGTTTGGCTTTACCGGTCTCCAAGATGATCCGGCGCAGATGGACGCGCTGCTGACAGAATTGTATATGGACTGCGGCATCATCCCGCGTTGGGTGACTGAATACGGGCCGGATCAGAAAAGAGTGCATGATTTGCTGGAAGTGCTGGAAAAGGCAGGCGAGGAAGGATTGGTACCTGCCCGTTACCGGCCTGCGGACATCGTTGCTCTGCTGCCTGCCAGAGATCGGGAAAGCCTTGCCCGTCTTGATATTTTGCTTACCTTGGCGATGAGCAGCTATATCAACGACATGCGAAAGGGAAGGGCAGCCAGTAGTCGCTTTGACCCAAATCTGCTTGCCGCTGTCCGCGACAGCGGGGGCGATGTGCCGCAGATGATTAAGGAAGGGTTGATTTCCTCTAATCTAAAGCAATTTTTGGCAATGCAGGCTCCGCAGCATCAAGCCTATTTTGTCCTGAAAAAGCTGCTGGCTGAATACCGACGGATAGAAGCAGCTGGCGGCTGGCCGCAGATTCCAACAGGGAAAAAACTCGAACCGGGTATGGCCGACGAACGACTCGGTCTGCTGGCGCAGCGTTTGCTTACCACCGGCGACCTTCCTTTCAGTTCTGCGGCAGATATTCAACAAAAAACGTTGGAAATGTATGACGACGAGTTAGTCAAAGCAGTTAAACATTTTCAAACTCGCTACAATCTGGAAAACGACGGTATCATCGGCAAAACAACTTTGATTGCTTTGAATATTCCAGTGCAGGATCATATCAACAAAATTATCCTCAATCTGGAACGCTGGCGTTGGTTGCCGCATCAGTTAGGTGGTCGCCGTCTATTAGTCAACATTGCTGGCTTCTCACTGACTGGAATGAATGATGAGCAAACAGAGTTGTTCATGCCAGTCATTGTTGGTGAATTTAACCACAAGACTCCGGTGTTTAGTGAGTCCATGACCTATATGGAGATCAATCCTTATTGGACAGTGCCGCCCTCTATTGCCCGCAAAGAGATCGTGGAAAAAATGCAAAAAGACCCACGCTATCTGAGCAAGCAGCGCATCCGCATTTTTACAGGCTGGCATGAAAGTGCGGCAGAAATTTCACCAGCGGCCATTAATTGGCACACTATCGGCGCAGGCATCACTCACTATCGGCTGCGCCAAGAACCTGGCAAGGGCAATGCTCTCGGGACGATCAAATTTATATTTCCCAACAATAAAAGTATTTACATGCACGATACCCCAGGGCAGGCTCTGTTTAAACAGGCAAAGCGTTCATTCAGCCACGGCTGCATTCGTGTTAGTCGGCCCCTTGACTTGGCCACGTATATCCTGCAACACGACGGCCAAGAGATGTCAGAGAAGCAGTTAAAAAAACGAATTGCCTCAGGGAAGCAGGTAGCAATTATCCTCAAGAATCCAATACCAGTGCATATTCTATATCTGACCGCGCTGGTAGCAGAAGACGGAACTGCACATTTCTACGATGACGTTTATGGCAACGATGCCCTTTTAGCCGAAGCCCTACGTGTTGACAGCCCAGACAAACCGGGCCAGTATTCCTTCAGCGAATAAAACGAAAATCACGCCTCCGCCATCGGCAAAGTGATGGTGAAGGCGGCTCCGGTTCTGCCATCATCAACGTTGCGCACGCTGACCTTGCCGCCGTGGTGTTCCATGATAGTGCGGACGATATACAGCCCTAAGCCCATGTGCGGGCGGTCATCCTTCAAAGGTCGGTGTGAAATCATGGAGTTGAAAATCTGCTGCTGCATGGTTGGCTCAATCAAAGGCCCTTGATTGAGCACTTGCAGCGACACGGTGTCCGCGTGTTCCTCTAACTTCAGTTCCACCGGGGTACCAGAAATATGGAAAGAAACCGCATTTTCCACAAGCTTATCTAATGCCTGATGCAGACGAACTGGATCTCCCATAACCATGACTTCTTGTTCTGGCGGCTGATAGACAAAATCCGTCCCGCTGAAGGCTAACTGCCAGCCGTGTTCAAGCCACATGGACACCGCTTTCCCTAAATCTAACAGCTCCATGCTGTCTAAGAGCAGGGCATTTTTTAAACTGGCGGCTTCGCGAATAGAGGTCAGTAGCCCCTCTAACCGCTGCACATCCCGTTCAGCCCAGCGGATGTATTCCATGATTTGTTTCGACGGACTTTCCTGTTGCCGGAGTTGTTCTTGCTTGAGATTTTTCAGCGAGGCTGCAACCCCAGCCAACGGGGTGCGCATCTCATGCTCCAAGTTGTCGGCCATCCTCTCGCGATGCTCAATTTGCTGTCGAAGTTGCTCCAGCATCGCATCTAACGTCCGCCCCAGATCACCGATCTCGTCTTCAGCCTGATTTATTGTAATGGTACTGCGGATATGACCGTCTGAAGTGATGGCTGAGGCGGCCTGATCGCGCAGCTGCCGAATCCGACCCGATAGCCGATAAGCAAAAAGAAAAAAAATACCGCCGCCGAACAAAAAAGCCAGCACAGACAGCGTGATAGTTTCTTCGATCATCCGGTTGCTCAGAGCAAGAATGGAGTTAGTGGTTTGCTCCACCACCACAGCGGCGATGACCTTGCCGCCCTCATACAATGGGGTGATAGCAGTCATCACTTCCGCCTGTCCGTCTTCCATCAGGTAATTGGTGATGGAATGTTTGCCGCCTAATCCTTCTTTAATGCCCTGCAAATCCAACTCGGTAGGTTGTGATATTTGTTCTTGGATTTCAGCAGTGAACGATGTGGTGAAAAAACGATAAAGTGGCTGAAATAACTCGCTGGCTCGACGCATGAGCTTGGCAAACTGATCCGCGTCAGCCGGAAGGCTTTCTGGCTTGCGCAGACTGCCCACTTGTGCCCTGATCCGCTGATTCTGATCAACTACTCGAATCCGGGCGTATGGTCGGTCAAGCGAGCGGAGGATTTCCTCAATCGGCTCAGAGGTGCTGAGTAGCCAGCCTGGCTCTTGGTTTTCCGCCAGATTAGCAGTACCGATCAGCACCCTGACGCTCCGCTCTTGATCATCATCAACATCAGCCACTGTAAAGGCGAGCTTACTCCCCAGGAGTTCCAGAGGAATGCGTAATTCTAAAATATAACCGCTCTCGTTCTGCTTCCAAGCACCATGAATACGCTGTTCGCTGACCGGAAATTTGATTGGGTTGTCCGGCATGAGGAAACCGTTGACCCAACCTGGTTCATACGGAGCGATCAGATACTTGCGCTGTCCCTGCTGATCTTCAATGACTATCTGAAGATGATCAGAACGATCAAGGCGGAGTGAATTACGACTGCGGTAGATCACCTGATCATCTTGCACCTCAAAAAAAGCGTAGAGATGCTTGTCCTGTTTGCCGACTAAATGACGAAAATTGAGTGTTTGCGGCAAATAAGATTCTTGTGAACTGAGCAAATGTTCTTTACCGAATTGTTCAGCCTGAGTCAATTCTGGTTGCCAGTCTTCAAGGCTGCCGTCTAAGCGAATGATATTAGAAAGCTGAAAAAGGTAGAGATCGCGGTTTTGGTTAAGAGCATGAAATTGCTCCTTATTGAAGAGGTCACTGCGATTGGTCAGCGCAGCTGCGACCGCTTGAGCGGTAAAATTGAGCGTGTCTTTCTGGCTGATAATCAAGCTGTTTTTCAGCGTGCTATTCAGGCGCATTCCCAACAGGGGAAAGAGCAGCAGCAGCAGAGAGAGCAAGGCTAACTTGAGGCGAAGGGAAAAGCGCATGATTTGTCAAGGGAGAAACGTCGAATTTAAAAAATATCGTCGAGCTGCTTGATATATACTGCGTTGTTGTTAATGTGTAAACACATGGGGCAAAAATCCGTTTGTAACTGCTGCATCAGCGTACTGCTGATTGTTTACCTACGGCAGAATTGATTATTCAACAAACCGAGGAGGTATGATTTATGGCTGGAAAAAACTGGAGTCAAACCGGAGAAGGGCTTGTTAATTCGTCTGCTGATTTTATTAGTGGCGTTGGATCAGCGTTCAAAGGCGTAGGTAACCGTTTTAAGAGAAGTAAATTCACTCCTTTTGTTGAGGCACTGTGCGCGGTGGTCGGCGATGTTGCGTCGCAAAATGGTCGGTTACAAAAAAAAGAACTTGAAGAATTTCGCAAATTTTTATTGCAAAATTGCCGCGACACTCCTATTTTGGAATTGTTCAAATTAGACGAGTTAGTCAAAAAGGTAGAGAGTTACGCTGTGTCAGCTTTTCTTTGTGACGAGGAAGCCATCCTGATGGCAGTGAGGAAAGTTGACGATCCTGAGCTATCCAAATTAGTTATACTCTCCGCTGTGGCAGTTGCTTTTGCAGACGGAGATTGCGACTCCAAGGAGCGAGCCTGCATAGAACGCCACGCAGGCTCGCTACAAATTAATTTATCCTCGCTGGTTAGCCAGTTTCAGGTAGAATTGAGCAGTCCACAAACACCACAAGCTATTCCCTCAACAGCACCTCCGGTGCGGCCTGTTATGCCGCCCCCGACTCCGGTTTTGAATGATCGGCAAGCAGCTTCTCCGGCAGGCGATCCCTGCCCGATGTGCAAGGGTGCGGGCGGAAATTGCGTATTTTGTAAGGGAACCGGTAGGAAACGTTGAGCAACGCATCGTGAACCATAACACTTAAAAGGAGAATAAAATGGGCGTATCATTAAGCAAAGGTGGCAATATTTCCTTGAGCAAAGAAGTCCCTGGCTTGGAAGCCATTAAGATCGGCTGCGGCTGGGATGCGCAGGCGTTGAGCGGTGCTGCGTTTGATCTGGATGCTTCAATTTTTCTTTGTGGCGCGGACGGCAAAGTCACCAAAGAAGCGGACTTTGTTTTTTATGGTAATTTACAGGGCGCGGGCGGGGCTGTTGTTCACGCCGGCGATAGTCGGACCGGTGAGGGCGGAGGTGATGACGAACTCATCATGGTATCACTCAAAAATATGCCGCCGGAATTAGTCAAAGCCGCAGTTGTTGTTACCATTCATGAGGCCGTGAGTCGAGGTCAGAATTTTGGCATGGTTGAGAATGCCTATATTCGTATTATTAATGCGGTCAATGACGCGGAGATCGCTCGCTATGATCTGACTGAGGACTACTCTGGCGAGACCGCAGTTATTTTCGGCGAGGTTTATCTGAAATCTGGCGAATGGAAGTTCAAGGCTGTAGGGCAAGGATCGACTGAAGGTCTGGCACAGATTTGCGCCAAATTTGGTGTAAGTGCCTCTTGATCATTTTTTTATCAATCACAGGGGACAGACTTGTAGGGCATGTCCCCTTTTTCTTCTTTTGCAGGAGGAAGTAATGGCTATTAAGTTGAGAAAGCAGGATGAGGTCGCAGCACGAACAATTGATCTTCGGAAAAAAGTCTCCTTGGTAAAGCAGCAGGTAGGATTGTTGGCGCAGCCTGCGCAGGTTGAGTTTGTGCTGGATATTTCCGGTTCGTTTGCAGGATGTTATCACGACAACATTATTCAGGATATTGTCGAGCGGCTGGCTCCAGTTGCCTTAGAATTTGATGATGACGGAACCATGCCGGTCACGCTTTTTGGTGTGGATGCTCATCAAGCCCCGGAGATCACGCAGGCCAATCTCTGCGACTATGTCAACCGTGAGGTAGTAAAGAAATATCCCTTTGAAGGCGGGACACAGTATGCCAAGCCGCTGTGGAATATTGTTCAGCGGCATTTTGGCGCAGCTGTTCAAGAAACAACCGTGGATGAGGGCAGCTGGTTTAAAAAGAAAAAAACGGAAACCAAAATCATCCAGCAGCCTATTGCGAATCTGCCTGTTTTTGTACAATTCATCACTGACGGCGACAATCAGGATCGTGAAGAGACGGAACAACTGCTACGTATGATGGAAGTTCTGCCGATTTTTATTCAGTTTGTCGGAGTGGGCAACGCATCCTTTGCTTTTCTGCGGAAGTTAGATGAAATGAACAGGGCGTTCATGGACAATGCTGGCTTTTTTCAAGTGACAGATATTGTGAACGCATCAGATGAGCAGCTTTACAAAGACATGCTGCATGAGTTCCCTGCTTGGCTGAAAAAAGTCAAAGCCAAGGGTTTGATTCGTTAAACCTCCTGCGTAACTCATAGTTTCGGTTGAATGTTTTATCAGCTATGATTTACGCAAGATTGCCGCTGCTCTCCGTTTTCCTCTCCTAAATACGCCCGGACCACCGCTGGATTGCGACGTACTTCCTCCGGTGTACCCTCGGCGATCTTTCTGCCGTAGTCCATGACGAAAATATGATCGGACAGACTCATCACTAATTTCATGTCGTGTTCAATCAAGAGAATAGATATTCCCTCGTCGCGGATAGCGCAGATTAGCTTATCTAACTCATCGGTTTCCTGTGAATTCATGCCTGCCGCAGGCTCATCTAAAAGCAAAACAAGCGGCTCTGTTGCCAAAGCTCGGGCGATCTCTAATTTGCGTTGAGCACCATAAGACAGATTCTTGGCCAATTCATTTGCTGAAGCGGCCAATCCGATTTTTTCAAGCAGAGCAAAGGAATAGGCTGCAATTTCCTGTTCTTCTTGTAGCGTCTTTTTGTCCCGCAAAATCGCGCCCAGCAGCCCAGCTTTTGTCCGACAATGCCGCCCAATCATCACGTTTTCCAGCACAGTCATTTCCGCGAAAAGCCGTATATTCTGAAAAGTGCGAGCCAACCCAGCTTGTGTCACCTTATGCGGAGCTAATCCGTTTAACAGAACAGGTTTCCCGTTAGGCTGTGTGAGGCGAAGCACACCGGCACTGGGTTTGTAAATTCCGGTTAAGCAGTTGAAAAAGGTAGTTTTGCCCGCGCCGTTGGGACCGATCAACGCAGCAATTTCGCCTTGGTGGACACGAAGATCAAGCCCGTCCAAGGCGCGAATGCCGCCGAATTGCATGGTTAAGCCGCTGATTTCGAGGAGGGGTGATGTCATAGAGCTGAAGCGGTGTAATTTGAGCCGCGCCCTGAGCGAAGCCGAAGGGCAGAGTCAGTCTGTTGCAAATCTCTCCCCCAGCCGCTCAATCGTCCATTCCAGTCGTTCCTCAATCGCCCCTTCCTGGCCGGGTATTTTGCAGGGTTCGAGCTTGATGCTTTGCAGCGTGCTCAGATCATCCTTTGTGCCGGTGTATTCTAAATTCCACAGAGCAAGGTCAATAGCTTGAAAGGCGGTGTAGGGGAAGGGCGAAGGCAGCTTGTCCGGGTCGAAGTCTTGGTGGGCGTGGATGATTTTGCCAATCAGGTCAGCGTCGGCCTTGCCAGCCAAGGCGCGGACAGCCCCCTGCCGCACTTGATGCAGCGGGTGACCGAGCAGCGCAATGCCGCGTGTTTCCGGGGCGATGCGGGCGAGTGCGTTGCCGAGCAGGTATTCCCAATGTTCTTTCGGCCAAGTTTTGTCCTCCTGCTTCAGCTCGTTCTGTTCTGTTTTCTGCCGCTCTTCGCGCCAAACCGCCTTTTCCTGCTCCAGCTCCTTCAGCTCGTTTTCCACATAATCTTTGGCAGCGGGGTATTCCATCCGGCCAAGCCAGTGCAGGCAGCGGTAGCGCAGCGAATCGTCCTTCTTTTTGTCCAGCTTGGCCAAGAAATCAAAGAGTTCTTGCCCGTATCTTCCCGCTGCGCCCAAGGCATCAAGGGCTGCTTGCCGGGCAGCAAAGTCTTTCTGCTCGGCAGAAACCAGCGTGATCAAAGCCGCATGGACTTTCTGCTCAACATCAGGCAGATCGGTGTGCTTTTTCTCCCCTTGAAACGAAACAAGCTGGCCAAGTGCCTTGATTGCAGCCCGCCGCAGATTGACATTCGGCTGATTGAGCAAAGCCAGCAGCGGTTCCGGCTTGATCCATTCAGGATGCAGCTCGGCAAGAAGGCCTGTTTGCTTGACCGCTTCCTCTTTCACTTCACGGTTGGGATCATTGATGAGCTGAACAAGCAGTGCGGCGGACTCTTCGGTGGCAATGGCGCAGAGAAGCGAAGCTACTTGTTTTCGTTGCGAAGCATTTTGTGCAGCAAATTTTTCTTGCGCTTTGTTGAACGCGCGCTGCCGCCACGTTTCCAGATCCGGGGACGAAAATTTCATCTGGGCCAAGGCGAAAGCCGCTGTTGCCTGACTTTCCCAATTACCACGTTCAAGCAATTTCAATCGGATGATTTCAGATGCGGCTTGAGTTGTCCGAAGTCGTCCCAATGCGGCAACAGCCTGAGTTCTATTTTCATCCGTCAGCATCTCCATCAAGACAGGAACGACCGAGCTGTCGCCAAGATTACCCAAAACTCCTGCCGCCCTGTTCCGAACGTCCACATCCTTATCCGCGAGGAGCTTGACCAGCTCAGGAACAACAGAATTATCGCCAACCTTACCCAAGGCTTCCAACACACCGCGCCGCACGAATGCCACATTATCTTTATCCGCGAAGAGTTTGACCAGTTCAGGAACAATAGAGCGGTCACCCAGATTGCCCAAGGCTTCCAACACACCGCACCGCACGACCACCTCTTTGTCCGCGAGGAGCTTGATAAGCTCAGGAACAATAGATCGGTCACCCAGATTGCCCAAGGCTCTTGCCGCAGTCGCCCGCACATCTGTACTCTTATCCGCGAGGAGCTTGACCAGCTCAGGAACACCAGAGCGGTCACCCAGATTGCCCAAGGCACTCGCCGCCCTCCACCGCACGTCTTCCTCCTTATCCGCGAGGAGCTTGACCAGCCCAGGAACACCAGAGCGGTCGCCCAGTTTGCCTAAGCTTCCGCCGCAGTCCTTCGCACGTTTTCCTGCTTATCCAGGAGGAGCTTGATAAGCTCAGGAACAGCAGAGCGGTCGCCCAGTTTGCCTAAGGCTTCCGCCGCAGTCCTTCGCACGTTTTCTTGCTTATCTAGGAGGAGCTTGATAAGCTCAGGAACAACAGAGCGGTCACCCAGATTGCCTAAGGCTTCCGCCGCAGTCCTTCGCACGTTTTCCTCCTTATCCAGGAGGAGCTTGATAAGCTCAGGAACAACAGAGCGGTCACCCAGATTGCCCAAGGTTTCTACTGCACTCATCCGCACATCTTCCTCCTTATCCGCGAGGAGCTTGATAAGCTCAGGAACAACAGAGCGGTCACCCAGATTGCCCAAGGCACTTGCCGCATTCCACCGCACGAACCTGTTATCCTCGAAGAGCCTGATCAACTCAGGAATAACAGAGCTATCCCCCAGATTGCCCAAGGCTCTTGCCGCAGTCGCCCGCGCGTCTTCCTCCTTATCCGCGAGGAGCTTGCATAGAGCAGCTTTCTCACCTAATCGTGCAAGTACAACACA
>JAGIXO010000043.1 GCA_026122915.1 Candidatus Electronema nielsenii
ACAAACGCGGTAGCAGCTCAAGCTGGCCAATGGAAGAAAGAGCGATAAAAGGCGTAGTATTTGAGAAAACAATCACAGCAGCTTGGTCTCTCGGCGGAAATCATCTACAGAATCTGTAAGTAGCACACCACCTTGCTCGATTTCTTTGAAAAGAAAGGTCACTCTTGAAATTCCCAGCCAGTTTGCTGCCATTCCTGAAGAAATCTTTCCTTTTCTGAACAGGGCGATTGCTGCCTCCAGTTTCACTATTTCCGCCAGACGTTCAATATTGACATGAAGACCCAGAAGAAGCTCTGAAGGGCATTCTATCTTCATCACGTTTTCCATGCGCTTTTCTCTGGCTCCTCGCATCCTTTGTATTTAATTGCATTCTATATAGGCTACTTGCTACCCCTCACCCTAATAAACCGCATCTTCAGCTCATACACCACCCGGCTGATCAAGTCCTGTTCCTCGCTGTCCAAGTTGCCCTTGGTCTTTTCCTCCAGCATAGCCAAGGTGTCTATGGCATGGCGGGCCAGCTCCAGATCAAAGACCTTCTGCCCAGTCTCAGGATGAGGAATATCCCCCAAATGAAACAGGGCAGTGGTGTTCAGGGAGAGGACGAAGGAGGTGAAGGAAACCGCAGGCATCAGGCAGTCTCCTTGCCGCTTCGCCCCACCCTCCGGGCAGCCGCTGTTGCGCTTCTGCTCGTCGCTCATGGCTGCGCGACTCAGGCTTTATGACAAGGCAGCGACAGGGCCATCGCATGATCAACATGCGCCAGCTCCTGCACCTTGGCTAACAGCTCCTTGCTCACCGGTTGATCGGTGTTGAGGAGGATGACGTTCTGCTGCGAAGTTTCCTCGCGGCCCACAGTCATGCGGGAGATGTTCACTCCTGCTGCGCCGATGGTAGTACCTAACGCACCGATCACGCCCGGAATATCCTTGTTGTAGGCCAGCAGCATCGGGCCTGCGGGCAGTGCCTCCAAGCGGAAGGAGTTCAGGCGCACTAAGCGTGGCTCTTTGGTACCAAAGACCGTGCCAGCCAGCATGTTCTCGCCTTCGTTGGTCTTGACCGTGACCCGCACTAAGCTCAGGAAATCAGAACTGCGACTGGTCTTGGACTCAATCACCCGGATGCCGCGTTCTTTGGCAATCAGCGGGGCGTTGACAAAGTTGACCGCATCTTGCAGAATTGGTGTGAACAGACCTTTGAGGAAGGACACAGTAATTGGCCCGATGTTTTGCTCAGTGATGTCGCCGCTGTACTCTAATTGCACTTCCTGCACGCCGCCTTTGGCGATCTGCATGTGCAGCGAGCCAAGCATCTCGCCCAAGGTGATATACGGCCCTATCTTGGCTAAAACCTCATCGCTGACCGACGGCACGTTGACCGCGTTGCGCACTGCGCCGGTGAGCAGATAATCCGCCATCTGCTCGGCAATCGCGGCTGCCACGTTCTCCTGCGCCTCAGAGGTTGATGCACCAAGATGCGGCGTGCAGATGAAGTTATTCAGACTGAGCAGCGGCGTGGTCTCGATGGTGGTTGGCTCCTTCTCGAACACGTCCAAAGCAGCACCGGCAATCTGGCCTTCCTTCAGAGCTGCATACAGAGCTTCCTCATCCGCCACACCACCACGTGCGCAGTCAATGAACATCGCTTCCTTCTTCATTGCAGCAAAGAACTCTGTGGACAGCATGTGCCGGTTATCCTTGGTCAGCGGTGTATGCACAGAGATGAAATCAGCGCGGCGAGCCAGCTCCAGCAGGTCAACCCGCTCCACGCCGATCTTCTCCACTAACTCTTGCGGCATGAAAGGATCGAACGCGATAACCTTCATCTGCAAGCCCTGCGCCCGGTTAGCAACGATAGAACCGATGCGGCCAATACCAACTATACCCAATGTCTTACCCGTCACTTCGCGGCCCATGAAGCTCTTCTTTTCCCACTTGCCTGCCTTCATCGAAGCAGTGGCTTGGGGAATGTTACGGGCCAAGGACATCATCATGGCAATCGCATGTTCAGCGGCAGTAACGGCATTGCCGTCTGGCGCATTCATCACGACAATGCCTTTCTCGCTCGCTGCTGGCACATCCACGTTGTCCAAGCCAATACCTGCCCGACCAACAACTTTCAGCTTGGTGCCTGCCTCAATGATATCCCGCCGTACCTTGGTCGCGCTGCGAATCACTAGGCCGTCGTACTCGCCGATAATCGCTTTCAGTTCTTCTGGCGGCAGGCCGGTCTTCACATCCACTTCCAGCCCTGCCTCTCTGAGTATCTTCTCTCCGATGGGCGCAAGGTTGTCGCTGATCAGTACTTTCATGGTTTTCCTCTTGTAGTTATTCTTTATATCTGGACATTATAAAAATGTTGATTTTTCCTCACAAAGCAAGCACTATAACGGGATTCAGCCCTGCCGACAACTGCAAAAATGAACGCTGCGGCTTTTCGGCGCACGGCGCGGGCGGAAGCGGCTCAACAGTGCTTGCGAGATAAAGTCACAGGCATTTGTGAGATTATCTCACAAGCGTTATCGAAAAGAATGGAATCATGAAGAGAATAACAATCGTCTTCCCCGTGTTCAACGAAGCTGACACGCTGCTTGAACTCCACCGCTGCGTGTCAGAGTCGGTAAACAGCATTCCGCACACCTTTGAGCTGATCTTTGTGAACGATGGCAGCACGGACAGCTCATTGCATATACTGAAAAAAATGGCGACGGATGATCCTCGTATGCGGGTGATCTGTCTGTCGAGAAATTTCGGGCATCAACCTGCGCTGATGGCCGGGATTGATGCCGCACAGGGCGATGCCGTCATTCTTATGGATTCAGATTTGCAGGATTCGCCCAGTGCCATAGCCGCCTTTATTCGGGAATGGGAAGCGGGAAGCGAAGTCGTCTATGCGGTGCGGACGAATCGGAAGGAGGGGCTGTTCAAACGAATGGCATTTTTCACTTTCTACCGTTTACAGAGGATGTTGACGCGGGTATCTATGCCACTGGATGCAGGCGTATTCAGTCTGATGGATCGACGCGTTGTGGATGTTCTCAAAAAGATGCCAGAGCGTAACCGGTATCTTGTGGGACTACGTTGTTATGCTGGGTTCCGACAGAAGGGCATTCCGGTGGAACGGGGGCCGCGATACAGCGGCAGTCCACGGGTCTCGGTTAGTGGACTGATACGATTGGCAATGGACGGCATTCTGGCGTTCAGCACCGTTCCGCTGCGGTTGATTTCCGTAATTGGTTTGCTGGTATCGATTGTCTCGTTCAGTGTGTCGCTTGTGGCATTCGTAGCCAAGTACGGCTTTCATGAGCAGCCGTTTAACTGGCCTTTTGGACTGAGCACCATTTTCTTTTTTGGCGGGATTCAATTGGTGTCGATGGGCATAATCGGTGAATATGTTGGCCGCATATATGAGGAAGTGAAGCAGAGGCCATACTATATTGTGGATGCAGAGATCAATGCAGGGAATTCAGTTGGTGCATTCGGTGAGGAATCTGTATGAATACCCTAAGTAAATTTATCCGTTCCGGTGTTCCGGTACTGTTTCTACTCTGCCTTCTCCAAGCGTTCCTTTGTGTTTTTCTCTGCGTGGAATTCTACAAAACGAATGGCCCTTTTTACGACTCGCTCAGTTATCATTTGACGCTGGCAAGTATCGTGGATAAAGCGCATAAAGAAGGTGTGTTGAGTGCCTTGGGGCTTGCGTTACATGGTTCAACAATTTTCCTGCCAATGGCAACAGGAGCCGTGATCGGTCCTTTTGTCAGTGGGCTGCACCGGTCGCTGGGCGTGTGGATACAGTTCCCTTGGGTCGTTACGTTGGTCTTGTCAGTTCGCCACTGTCTCATTGCTTGGCTGAAGATAGACAAAGTGATTGCCACGTTTGCGTCGCTTCTTTTCATTTCCATCCATGCGGTGTATTTCTTCGATGGCGGCTTGCCTGATTTCCGCATGGACCTCCTGCTGTACCTGCTCTATGGCTGCTCTATCTGCTGGTTTTTAGTTGCCCTAGAGTCAGAGCGTTGGCGTGATTGGCTGCTGTGCGGAATATTTTGTTCAGCGGCTTGCCTTTCACGGGCCACTGCTCCGGTCTATCTGTCCTTGACCATGCTGGCGTTGACTGTCATTCATCTGTGTTTTTTCGGTACGAAAAAGGTGCGGACTACAGGCAAGGGAGTAGGAATCGTTGCGATAACTGTAGTTCTCTGTTCGGGCTGGTTCTATTGGATCAACTTCAAGAACCTGTACTACTACTACGTTATCTGGAATCCAGACGCTAATGCACACCTCCGCCTGTCTGAATCCATCCGGCATATACAGTTTGCCCTGCAAAGTGTTGGCTGGTGGGTGGCAGCCGGAGCAGTGATGATCCTTGTGGTGGCGATTGTCGCTGGAGTTCTGCAAAAACAACGCCATGTTCTGCTTTCAACTCATTATGCGAACAAGGTCTTGAAAGCACTCGCGGTTGGAATTGTTCCGGTCGCATTTTTGGTTCTTCGAGGCGCAGGCCTTAACCCTTTTGTGAGTATGCCGGGTGCGTTTGGGGTGCTGCTGTTTCTTCTCGTGTGCGCCAGCTGGGGGCTGCGTGTGCCGTCGCCAGCCGTTCGGTGGCTTGTGGTGCTGCTGGCTTTGACAACTGCGTGTGCGTCTGCTGTTGCCGGAGTTGTCAGCTTTGGTTTGCCGCCAAGTTCTACAGGTGATGTTAATGGATATTTAACACTGGCGGAGCGCATGGAACAGGATGCGCGACTGCATGGAAAACAGAAGGTGCGTCCTTGTGTCATCACGATTGGGGCATTTACAGGCCGGGGCCTCATGAGCGTTATGCTGTTTGATGGCGGATATCGGCTTTTAGATGGATTGGAGCTGGAGAAAAACGAGATTGTGTTTAATATGGATTGGCAGTTTTATGATCCGTCCTCCATTGTTGAATGGAATGGATTGCCCGTGCAGGGCGAGAGTGAGCGTATAAAATACTTAGCTCAACAAGCGCAGCACAATATGACGTATTTAATTGCACCAGATGATACGACATTTGAGCACCTGCCGCGTCTCTATATTAACACCGTTTCGCGGCAGCTCAGAGATGCGATTTTGGCAGGTGGAACGTGGGAGAGGGTAGGTACTGATATTCAACTTTCTCCGCAGGAACGTTTTTATGTATATGCCAACCGAGGTATCGCAGAACATGCACTGTCGTCTCATTTTTGACGACCCTACGTAATGGCAGCGCATGGGCGAGAATCTGCGTTGTTATCCGAAAAGATCACAAAATTTATTCGTTACAAGGAACATCACCATGACCGAAGTCCGCGTCCGCTTTCCACCCAGCCCTACTGGCTATTTACATATCGGCAGTGCGCGCACCGCCCTGCTCAACTGGCTTTGGGCCAAGAAGAACAATGGCAAGCTGATCCTGCGCATTGAGGACACGGACGAGGAGCGCAGTACGCAGAACTCTATCGACGGTATTATTGATGGCCTGCAATGGCTGGGCTTGGACTGGGACGAAGGCCCGTATTTCCAGACTGAATTTGCCGATGAACACCGCAAGGCGGCAGATCAGTTGCTGGCTTCTGGTCATGCCTATAAATGCTTCTGCACGAAAGAAGAGCTGGAGCGCAAGCGTGAGGCG
The DNA here is from genome assembly GCA_026122915.1 of Candidatus Electronema nielsenii. Classification (GTDB taxonomy): domain Bacteria; phylum Desulfobacterota; class Desulfobulbia; order Desulfobulbales; family Desulfobulbaceae; genus Electronema; species Electronema nielsenii. The sequence continues at coordinate 5,632 of JAGIXO010000043.1, forward strand.
GCAATGGCTGCCAAGCAAGACGAGGTTGGTTATGACGGCACCTGCCGCGAGCTGACTCCTGAGCAGGTAGCAGAGAAGGAGGCACAGGGTATCCCAGCAGTCATTCGCTTTAAGGTGCCCAAGCGCGAAGGCAGCGTGGCCTACGAGGACAAGGTGCTCGGCACCATTGCGCGGGCCTATAGCGACATTGAGGATTTTGTCATTGTCCGCTCAAATGGCAAACCGCTTTACCTGCTCTGTAATGTAGTCGATGATATTCGTGACCGGATCACCCATATTTTGCGCGGCCAAGATCACACCAGCAACACCACCCGGCAGGTACTGCTCTATGAGGCGCTGAACGCGCCCCTGCCGGTCTTTGCCCACATGCCGCTGACCTTGGACTTGCAGAAGCGCAAGATATCCAAGCGCAGTCATGGCGAGGTGGTCTCGGTGCAGTTCTACCGCGAGAAAGGTGTGCTGCCGTGGGCGTTGTGCAACTTCCTTGCTCTGCTCGGCTGGAATCCCGGCACAGATCAAGAGCTATTCAGCCGCGAGGAGCTGATTCAAGCCTTCACGCTGGAGCGCATTGGCAAGACCAACTCTGTCTTTAATTACCAAAAGGATGACCCGAAGTTCTTCACTGACCCGAAGCTGATCTCTATCAACGAGCAGTATTTGCGCACCATGCCGCTCGATGAGCTGGCAGAGCTGGTCAAGAAGGACTTTATTAAGCAAGGGCTATGGGATGAGGCGTATGAGAACGAAAGGCGTGACTGGTTCCTGTCCACGCTCAATCTCATCCGCGACCGCTTCCACACCGTCTGCGACTTTGCCACGCTGGGCCGGGCGTACTTCGCCAATGACTATGCAATGGAGGAAGCACCGCTGAAGAAGAACATCCTCAAATATCCTGAGCTGAAAAGCTGGCTGGCGCTGCTGGCAGAACGCTTTGCTGCCTTGCCGGAATTCAGCAAGGAAAGCACTGAGGAAGCTGCACGGGCCTTAGCGACAGAGCTGAACATCAAGCCGGGTGTATTGATTAACGGGATGCGCACAGTGCTCACTGGCCAACTGGCTGGACCAGGTATGTTTGATATCCTGATTGCTCTGGGCAAAGAAAGGACGGTGGAGCGAATGCGCAACATTGAGCATTTGTACAGCAGCCTGGAAGAGTCAGCAGTCTCTTAACTCACATAAAGCCAAGGAGAGAGAACAATGGAAACCTATCTGACCATCGTTGATGTGGTTATAGATGGTGCCTTGAAGAAGAATGTCTTTGCGGTCAAGGTGCCAACCTGGCATCCGGTGCCTGTTGCCGGAGATATGGTGCAGATTCCTGAGTCAGCAGCCAAGCACGAGAATGTGCCGATGGTACTGAAGGTGGTGGCGAGAAGATTCATTTTTGATGATCTCATTCTTGACCGCCTAAGCCGCGACTGCCAAAGCTGTATTATTTTGCAGACAGAGCCGCCTTCGTGAGACAATCGCATAGCTCATGAGACGGATGCAAGATGATATGTAGGGTCACTGCGCGTCGTGACCCTACTCCTGCGTAACTCCTATCTGAATCAATCCCCTTGAAACCCTTTAGCGATGAAACCATAACCCGGCTCACCTCTCGGCTTGCTCAAGAAGATGACTTTGTCTTACTTGAAAGCTCCAGAGTGACCGAAGAGGATCACCGCTCGCTGCTCTTCACCCGGCCCTGTCGCCATTTGATCTGCCCACCGGACGGCGATGCAGCGGCCTTTTTAGACCAAGTTGATTGTCTCCGCGCACAGGGCTATTTTCTCGCTGGATGGCTATCGTATGAATTTGGCTACCTGCTTGAACCCCGCCTGCGTCGCTTTCTTGCCCAGCATGACCAACCCTTGGCGGTGCTGGGTGTCTATAAAGAGCCGCTGTTGTTCGATCATACAACTGGGCTATTTAGTACAGAGAGCAGCAGCTGGATAGAGGAGATAACCAAGGCAGACGATTCTTTTGCCGTTACTGGTCTGCAAACCAGCATCTCTCAGCAGGAGTATCTGTATGCAGTGCGGCGCATCCAAGAATATATCCGAGCGGGCGATACCTATCAGGTCAATTTCACGCTACATTTCAACTTTTTCTTTCACGGTGCGGCAGCAGCCCTCTACCGTGCTTTGCGTCGCAGTCAGTCCGTGGCATACAGCGCATGGCTGCGGTATCAGGGGCGGGATATTCTGAGCTTTTCCCCAGAGCTGTTCTTCCGTTTTGATGCCAACGGGCTGCGTGTCCGGCCCATGAAAGGTACTCTACGCCGGGGTCGTACCAATGCTGAAGACGAGGACCGGCAGCGGCAGCTCCATTTCGACCCAAAGAACCGCAGCGAAAACGTGATGATTGTTGATTTGCTCCGCAACGACTTGGGCCACCTGCTTCACGCAACTGGCGGCGGCGAGGTGGTTCCGCGCTCGTTGTTTGAGGTTGAGGTCTATGAATCTTTGCTGCAAATGACATCAACCATTGATGCGATACCAAATCGTCCCGCTGCTCTATCATTTCGGCAGATTATCCAGGCTCTCTTTCCCTGCGGCTCTGTCACCGGTGCGCCGAAAATCAGAACGATGGAGATCATCAAAGAGTTAGAGCAGAGACCACGAGGGGTGTATTGCGGGGCTATCGGCTGGATGAGTCAGACAGCGGGCTGTTTCAACGTGCCTATTCGCACTGTGGAATTAGAGCAGGGTAGAGGCAGAATGGGTATAGGCTCCGGCATTGTCGCTGATTCTCAGCCAAAAGAGGAATGGGAGGAATGCCTGCTTAAAGGTAATTTCCTGACCAAAAACGAGCCGGATTTCCAACTGATCGAAACCTTGCTCTGGGAGCCGGGCAGTGGTTTTTTTCTGATAGACTATCATCTGGAGCGGATCGCTGACTCAGCCCGCTATTTTCATTTTTGCTGCGATCTTGAGGAAGTCCGCGCACGGCTGATGACAGAGGTTCAGCTGCGGCAAGAACGACAGCGGGTGCGCCTGCTCTTGCACCGCGATGGCAGCATTGAAATCACCTCTGCCCTGTTTCCGCAAGAACCACCACCTACAAAGCTACCAACGGTGGTTTTCTCACAACAACGGGTTGATGCTCATGATCCGCACCGGTTCCATAAAACTACCCGGCGTGAACTGTACGATCAAGAACGCAGCTTGGCTACGCAACAGGGCTTTTATGAGGTACTCTTTATCAACACTGTAGGGCAGGTGACTGAGGGAGCAGTTTCTAACTTATTTTTATTAACAAATGATAACAAATTTCTCTTGACACCTCCGGTTGATTGTGGTTTGCTTAAAGGTACATACAGACAAATGCTGCTGAAGCAGGGAAAGGCAGTAGAGCGAGTGTTGACACCTGACGATGTGTTCATGGCAAAAAAGTTGTTTGTTGCCAATTCGTTACGTGGTTTGATACCGGTGCATGTCTCAAAATTTGCCCCAACTGTATAAGAAGAAAGAAGCAATTAAATGCGCTGCACCGCAGCAACAAAATGCAATTCAACAACAAGATGGAGGATGCTGGAATGAAACTGAAAAATACAATCATAGCTGGATTCATGGGAACTGTAGGACTTCTGTCCTTAACGGCAGGCAACTCATTTGCTTACCCGTATTGTTCAAACGGAACTTTGGTGGAGGTTGGTGCGGGTGCTACAGGAGACAAAACGGCTCTGGGAGACTCTCAGTACCGTTATGTGCGGGTGCGATGCAATGTTGCCTACAGTGATGGAACAGCGGCCGATGCATCTACTGCTTCAAGATATGCCTTGTTATACACAACGATAAGAGATGGTGTTCCCACAAGCGTAGCACTGGCTACTCAAACTACTCCAACTGCAAATTATGATTCAGATGGAAAGTATGCAACAGCATTGACCGCAGCTGCGATGACAGGTGAGAAAGTAACTTATGTTCTTTCCTCCATTGCCATTCCAGCTCCTGTGTTGCTTAGTCTTGGACTTGCACCAACAACCCCGTAATCGTTTTCCTCTCCTGCTAGCATTTAGCATTCGTGTATCGCTTGGTACACGAATGCTTTTTTTATTTCATCTTGTCTCGCTACTCTCCCCGTTGAAATAGCCTTTTCGTCCTGCATCACAACGCTATAGCTTCGTTCTGGTTCTGCCGCTTGTTACACTTCACAATTTTCCGGGTCATCCTCCCGCCGATCTGGTATTATTTCCCGCGCTCTATAGGATAGGAACACCGAACACTGCCAGAACCATCATCATACAAAAGAACATCATGCGCTATTCGCAACTGCTTATCACCACGGCCAAGGAAACGCCTGCCGAGGCGGAAGTCATCAGCCACCAGCTGCTGCTGCGGGCGGGCTTCATCCGCAAGCTCACCTCCGGCCTCTACACCTACCTGCCGCTTGGCCTCGCTGCCTTGCGCAAGGTGGAGACCATTGTCCGCCAGGAGATGAACCGGGCCGGGGCGCAGGAAATCCTCATGCCGATGGTGCAGCCTGCCGACCTCTGGGAAGAGTCGGGGCGATGGAAGCAGTACGGCCCGGAGCTGCTCCGCTTCAAAGACCGGCATCAGCGCGACTGCTGCCTTGGGCCGACGCACGAGGAAGTCGTCACCGACGTGGCCCGCCGCGAGGTGCATTCCTACCGCCAGCTGCCGGTCAACCTGTACCAGATCCAGACCAAGTTCCGCGACGAGATCCGCCCGCGTTTCGGCCTGATGCGCGGGCGCGAGTTTGTGATGAAGGATGCCTACTCCTTCGATGCGAGCGAGGTAGGTGCCGAGGAGAGCTACCGCAAGATGCGCGATGCCTACAACCGCATCTTCAAACGCTGCGGCTTGGAGTTCCGGGCTGTGGAGGCCGACTCCGGCAGCATCGGCGGCTCGTTCTCGCACGAGTTCATGGTCTTAGCCAAGACCGGCGAGGACACCTTGGTGATCTGCCAGAGCTGCGACTATGCCGCTAACTTGGAAAAGGCCAAAGCCGCGCCGCCGGTGAAGCCGGAGAGCAGCGCAGCGATACAGGACTGCGTCAAGGTCGCCACGCCGGGCCTGAAGAAGGTGGAGAAGGTGGCGGAGTTCCTTGGTCTGCCTGCCCAGCAGGTGATCAAGACCATGATCTATCTGGCCGACGGCGAGCTGGTAGCAGTGCTGGTGCGCGGCGACCGCGAGGTGCAGCCGGTCAAGCTGAAGAACCTCTTAGGCGTGACTGATGTGGAGCTGGCGGATGACGACACGGTCTGGCAGAAGACCAAGCTGCCGGTCGGCTACATCGGGCCGGTGGGTCTGCCGATCAAGTTCGTGGCGGATCAGGAAGTGATGCTCATGGTCAATGCCGCAGCCGGGGCGAATGAGAAAGGCTTCCACCTCACTGGGGTCAATCCGGGCCGTGACTTCACGCCTGCCTTAATCGGCGACCTGCGCCAAGTGACAGCGGACGACCGCTGCCCGCTCTGCGGCAGTGCGCTGCGGCTGACCGAGGGCATCGAGGTCGGCCACATCTTTAAGCTCGGCACCAAGTATTCCGCAGCCATGAACGCGACCTTCCAAGACGCGGACGGGCAGGAGAAAATCATGATCATGGGCTGCTACGGCATCGGCGTGAGCCGGGTGGTGGCAGCGGCCATCGAGCAGAACCACGACGCGAACGGCATCATCTTCCCCCTGCCGCTGGCTCCGATGCAGGTCATTGTTCTCAACCTTGACCTGAAGAACGCGGCTGTCACCGCCGCTGCCGAGCAGCTGCACAACGAGCTGGAGGCTGCGGGTGTCGAGGTGCTGTATGACGACCGCGACGAGCGGCCCGGCTCTAAGTTCAAGGATGCGGACTTGCTCGGCATACCGTATCGGGTGACTGTGGGCAAGGGCGTGGAGAAGGACGGCACGGTTGAGCTGCGCGCTCGACGCAGCGGAGCAACCACCATGCTGCCGCTCGCGCAGGCCGCTGCGGAGATTGCCGCCAAGATCAAGGCGGAGCTGGCTGCGGCAGGGGAGTAGGTGACACTCAGCAGCGTTCGGCAGTGGGGATATATAAACTAACAGGAGGCACACATCATGGCTAACACGTTCAACAACACCTTCAACAGCGGCGGTGGTAAGCAGACCACTGTCCAAGGCGACCATGCCATCGGCGAGCAGAACTACAACAATGCACCGCAGGGTGTTCCACCAGCGGAGGAGCTGCTGAAGCTGCTGGCGGAGATCAAGGCGCGGCTGCCTGAGCTGCCGGACAAGGCGCAGGCCAAGCTGCGCAATGCGGTGGAAGGCGCGGAGCTGGAGGCGCAGGAGGACAAGCCGGACAGGGAGGAGATTGCTGCCAAGCTGACGGCTGCGCAGAAGATACTGGCGGCAATCCCCGGCACAGTGGCAGCAGCCCTGCCAGTGGGCGAGCTGCTGGGCAAGGCGTTGATCTGGTGCGGGAAGGTAGCGGGGATGTGATTCCGTAGGGGCAGGCCCCCGTGCCTGCCCAGCGGTGTCCGATGCGCCGAACAGGGCGATCACAGGGGATCGCCCCTACAACCGGGGGAGACATGACCAACCACTTCGAGAGCAACGGTAGAGAGCAGAACATCGGCCAAGGCGACCACGCCATCGGCAAGCAGGTGAACAACTACGGCATTCCCCCAGAGGTCTTTGCGGAGTACGCAGGCAAGCTCGCCGTCACGGACTCCGCCCTTGCCAGCTTCTTCAAGATACTGGAGGAGCAGCAGGTTCCTCACAGCGACTTGGACAGCAAGCTGCGCGAGATAGCCACGCAGCACAAGGAGCTGCTTGCTCGCTGGAACAGCGTGCAGTCCGAAGACCCGCAAGTGGTGCGGCTGAAGGAGGAGGCGCGGCAGGCGATTGAGGCAGGCGACTACGCTAAGGCCGAGGAGCTGCTGGAGAACGTTGCCAACCTGCACAGCATGGCTGCGGCGGAGACCTACGCCGAGCTTGCCAGCCTACAGCGCATCCAGCTACGCTACGCCAAGGCAGCCGCGTACTGGCAGAAGGCCTCCGCCCTACTGCCGGAGGACAAGAAGAAGGAACGGGCAACGTGTCTGCACGAGGCAGGCTATGACCTACACCACATCGCCAAGTACAAGGAAGCCCTGCCCCTGTATGAGCAAAGCTTGGCTATTAACAGAGAGATCGGCGACAGGGCGGGCGAAGGCACGACGCTGAACAACATCAGCCAGATTTACGATGCGCGGGGCGAC
>JAGIXO010000044.1 GCA_026122915.1 Candidatus Electronema nielsenii
AAACCTGGCTTGAAGTCCATGCGTATTTACTTTGGTTGACTCGCTGGCAAGGAGGCTGCTTGCTGCTTCTCCAGCAGATGAAGAAAACGCTGCTCATAAAACAGCCCTGCTGGGCCGGTGGTGTGTGGAGTATAGGGAAGCAGACCATCGCCATTTCCGGCGATATTGTCGAAATCAGCAATCACTTGTTCATTAGCATCAGCAGCAGAGAGTCGTAGATCAAGCAGCGGACGGAAAACTTTAATCATGCCGTCTTTGTCTTGGCGAATGATCATGTCCTCCCAGCGACGCAAACTGTAGCCTTGCAGCCAGATGCCCGGTTTCTTCTCTCCGGTCAGCGTGTCGCTCATGGCTGGTTCATCCTCTTCTTCGGTGAGAAAGGCCTCAACCTCTGCATTTCCCTGCACGGCTAACGACCGCCACGGCTTGGTCTCGTTAGAATAACTGAGCAGTAGGTGAGTGCCTTGATCATTGAAGCTCCACTGGGCATGACAGACTTGGCAATCAACCTTGCTGCTGTATTGAGCATGGGCAGGATGCTGGAGCTTGGGAACCCGATGCTCCTTACCGCTGGTTCTTGCGGTCAGAATCAGCTGGCCGTCTTCTGCACGGACATTCTTTAGAGGCGGCACCTTGCCTGATGCAGGGGGGGCATGACAGTCCGCGCAGTGCACAGCTGCTTGTTTGCCAGACAGCTCTGCGCCGCTGTGACAGTCTAAACAGCTGAGGCCGCGCTGCCGGTGAATATCCTGCGCGAGGTCGTGCGTCTCCACCCCGTAAGGCCGGAGATACGGAGGAGTAGTCGTCTGCGGCGAGCGAAAATCACTACCGTAGTCATGCTCATACAGACCTGCGAAATCACTACCTACCCGGTTGCCATAATGACAACTCAGGCACTGCTGCTCACTGGGAATACTGAAGAAGGCATGGCTTTTTAACTTGCCCTCGGTTGTACGCAGATGACAGGCCGCGCAACCAGTCCCTCGCTGCACCAAGGGATACCTATCACCCGATGTTTGCACATGGCAACGCACGCAGCGGCGACGAAGCAAGTCATCAACTAACTGCTCTTTATCCTGTGGCGGGCCGCTGCGCTCTGGTATATCCGTCAGCGTATTGACAGGTTTAAGGCCGAAATGACTGCGGAGCTGATTAACTTCGTTCTTCAGGGTGAAATGTGTGGACTGCGCACAACCTTCTATCTGCTTGGCATGACATCTGCCGCAAACCGCAGTCATATTTTCTATCGCAGCAGGTTTGGCAGTGAGTCCCTTGTGCGCAAGCTCCTTATCATTGGTCTCGTTATTGCCTACATGACAATCTGTGCAGGCAATATCATGCTGATCATCTAACTGAATGTCGGTATGACAGCCCCGGCAGCCGGGTGGTGGCGGAGTCTGCGCTGCTCCCTTCTGCGGTTCGGCAGGAAGAGGCGGAGGAACAGCAGGCTTCTGATCTTCGCGGCAAGCAGCTAAGGGCAGCAACAAAAGAGCTGTCAGCAGCATAAATTTCATCTTCATAAACTTGACAGTATAGCACGAACCTGCTACATAATAAAGTTCAGAGTGAGTCAGCGCGAAGACTGCGCTGCCCTGCGATGTAAAACACGCCGATATAGCTCAGTTGGTAGAGCAACTGATTCGTAATCAGTAGGTCATCGGTTCAATTCCGGTTATCGGCTCCAGTGATACGAAACGGTTACGCTTCAAGCAAGCGTAACCGTTTTTTGTTGGTTGAGATGATCTTCCTCTACAATCTGCTCGTCGCCGCCCTCCTACCGCTGCTGCCCCTTGTCCTCTTCCGTACCAAATACCGAGGCCGAACCTTAGAACGGCTGGGCCTACAGACCCAACATATCAGGGATATCTTATTTACTGCCAAGTCGGGGCCAGTCATCTGGCTGCACGCTCTGTCTGTCGGGGAAGTCACCTCCGCCGTACCTTTGGTCAAAGCAATCCGGGAGAATATCTTTCCAGCCCGGATCGTCTTCACAGTTGCTACCCGCAGCGGCAGAGAGCTGGCGGAAAAGCTGATCAAGCCCCACGCTGACCTCGTTCTCTATAGTCCGCTGGACATTCCTTGCGCTGTCCGTCGATACTTTGACGCAATCCAGCCGAATCTCTTCATCCTCGTTGAGACCGACTTCTGGCCGAACTGGTTGCAGCAGCTCCATAAGCGGCAGGTTCCGGTTATGTTGGTCAATGGGCGCATCTCGGCAAAATCCTTTGCTGCTTACCGCCGCTTTGCCTTCTTCTTTCAGCCGATGTTCCGCTGCTTCAGTCTGTTGTCGATGCAGACCGCGCATGACCGTAGCCTGATGATCGAGCTGGGCAGCCCAGCAGAGCGGGTTGTCTGCTTGGGTAATCTGAAGTACGATCTGCCAGCCAGCCACACCGCCACCTTCGGGCATTCTGCCTTCAGCGGCAAAAGCATCTGGGTCTGCGGCTCCACTCATCCAGGCGAGGAGGAGCTGATCTTTGCTGCCTTCAAGGAAATCAGCAGCGACAACCTTTGCTTGATCATCGCGCCGCGCAAGATCGAGCGGGGCAGCGAATTAGTCAAGCTGGCTCGTCAGTTCGGCCTGGCTGCTGATCTCCGCAGCAGCGGCACTGCTCCCAGCAGCAGCGTGCTGATTTTAGACACCATCGGCGAACTGGCCTCCTGCTACAGCTTGGCCCGGCTGTCCTTTATCGGCGGCAGCTTGGTTGATGAGGGCGGCCATAATCCCATCGAAGCAGCAGTGCAGGGCGTGCCTGTCCTCTTTGGCCAGCATATGGAGGATTTTGCCGAAATTGCCAGCGACTTGCTTCGCTGCGGCGGGGCAAAGGTGGTCATGGCGGAGACGTTGGCAGAAACCGCAGCCGCCATTCTCAGCGATGACACGCTGCATACGGCCATGTCCCAGGCAGCGCAAACGCTGGTCGAGCAGCAGCGCGGCAGCGTGGCGCGGCACCTCCAGGCGATCAGAACCCTGCTCGACTGACAAAGTGTTTCCCCAATCTTCAGGCCGCGCCGATCATAATGCTTACATCGTGCCGATGTGCGAGCGCACATCCCGCCGATCTGCACTCGCACATCGATCCGATTTGGCCTGCCAGGTCGGAGGGACATAGGTAGCCACATCTGCTCCTCGCAAAGTTCATGCCGTTCCTGACCACCGCCCTTCGCTGGTGCAACCGTAACATCCTCCTGCCAATAACGGCCTGCTTCATCCTTGGTATCAGCGCAGGTCATTCGCATCCCTTTCCTGCATACGCGGCAAGCATCGCCCTGGTGCTGCTCTTCCTCGCCGCGCTGATCTTCTCTCCTCGCCGCCAGCAGGCTGCGCTCTTCCTCAGCCTGCCGCTTTTCTTTCTGGCTGGATACCTGCATCTTCTCCAGCAGCTTATGCTGCCAAAAACAGGCGGCCAGCTCGCTGCTTTGCTGGTGGAGCAGAGCCAAGTCACCCTGGTTGGCAGACTGGCAAGCATGGTGGAAGAGAGCACGACGCAGACTGAGCAGGGCGAGGCGATCATCTCCCGCTTTGAGCTGGAGGCAGAGGAGGTGCTACTGGGGCATAGGTGGCAGAGTGTGCGCGGCAGGGTGCGGCTGACCATGCAGAGTAGGGCTGAGGGGCTGCGGCCCGGTATGTCGCTGATGATCTTAGCCAAGCTGGGGCCAGCAGGCAGCTTCAAAACGCCGGGCAGCTTTGACTATCAGGCCATCTGGCCGCCAAAGGTATCTACGTGAGCGGCTGGGTGGGCGGGCGAGAGGATATGCTTGTCCTCAACGATCAGACCAAGACCGGCGGTCTGCACTGGCTCCGCTCCTTGCCCGAACAGGTGCGGCAGAAGGCAGGCTCGTTTATCCGTCAGCACCTCAGCCCAGAAGTCGCTGGGGTCTATAAGGCCCTGCTGATCGGCAGCCAGGCAGCGGTATCTCCGCAGATTCAGGAACAGTTCAAGGTCACTGGCACGACGCATATTCTCTCTATCTCTGGCCTCCATATCAGTCTGCTCGCCCTGCTGGTTAGTGCGTTGCTCAATAAGCTGCTTCGCCGCTCGCGTTGGCTGCTTTTGCACACACATGTACCAACGCTGGCGTTGCTCGGCACCCTGCCTCTCTTGCTCCTGTACAGCCTGATTGCCGGGATGAACACGCCGGTGCTGCGCTCGCTGATTATGGCTGCTGCCTTGCTGGGCGCAGTGATTCTCCGCCGCCGACACGACATGTTGCACCTGCTCGCGGTGGCGGCCTTGAATCCGCTCGCCCTGTTCACCGCCTCGTTTCAGCTCTCCTTCAGCGCAGTGGCGGCCCTGATTCTCTTTCTGCCGCAGATCATGCCGCCCGCAAAGACTGACGGCAGCAGAAGAGTTGCTTATCTCCGCTCGGCAGTGCTGGCTTCTGTCGCCGCGACTGTGGGCACGCTGCCGCTGGTGCTGCTCCATTTCCACCGCTTTTCCTTGGTCGGCCCGCTGATGAACCTACTGCTTGAGCCGCTGCTCTGCTTCTGGGCGTTGCCGTGGGGATTAGCGGCTATTCCCTGTATCTTTGTTTGGCCGCAACTGGCATCAGTGCTGCTCAAAATCGGCAGTGTTGGTATCTGGGCAGGTCTGCACGGTACTGCAATTACCAGTGCGCTGCCTTGGGCTTCAATCTGGACGATCAACAACCGTTGCGGAGATACTTTTCTATGGCCTGCTCCTTCTCCTCTGGAGCCTCAAGTTCCGCAAGATGGCCGTAGCTGGTGCCGCGCTACTCGCCCTGCATTTCACCTGGGGTATCTGGTTTCCGGCGCAATCGGGCAGGAGCAAGATAGCTGTCCTTGATGTCGGCCAAGGTTCATCAGTCTTCCTCCAGCTCCCTGATGGTTCGCGCATTCTGGTTGACGGCGGCAGCGGCAGTAAGGAAAGCGGCCTCAACATCGGTGAGCAGGTTATCGCCCCCTACTTGTGGAGCCAGCGCATCTGGCGGCTCGATCAGGCAGTGATCAGCCATCCGCACAACGATCATTTCAGCGGCATGGATTTCATTTTGGCTCATTTCAAACCGAGACTCCTGTGGATTAACGGCGATGCGCATCGGGAAGGCAAGTATCAGCAGATATTAGATCAGGCGGCGCAGCAAGGCATTCAGGTGCTCATTCCTGAACGCGGACGCAGACTGGCACAAGGCAAGGATTTCGCGCTGACGGTTGTAGGCATGACGGGCCTGCCTGTGCGCTCTGAAGAGGTCAACGATGCAAACTTAGTGCTGCGGTATCAGCAGGGCAGACGGGCTTTTCTTCTGCCCGGTGATATCGGCAAGCAAAGTGAGGACATCCTGCTGCGGCAAGGTGTTGATGTGGCGGCGGATGTGCTGTTAGCAGGTCATCACGGCAGTAGCACGTCAACTGGCCCAGACTTTCTTGTGGCGGTGCAGCCAAAGCTGATCGTGGTCTCCTCTGGAAGAGGCAGCAGGCAGCAATATTTTCCTGCTCCGGCAAATCGTGCGCTCTGGCAGGAGAAGAAGATACCCGTGCAGATCACCAGAGAACAGGGTACGGTGAGCTGTGTGACCGATGGGGAAACACTGGAGTGCAACAGCGTTAAATAGTCTTGGCGCTTGGTTCAAGTTTTTGTCGAAGATCATCTCTATTGCTCTCGAATGATTACGTCGGGGCAGATCAGTGAAAGTACGCAGTTTTGCCGAGAAAATCAATCCACTATGCGAAAGACAAACAAGGAGCGCAAGTGCCATTGCTGAAAATTCATTTTACAGGTTGCCTTTTAGGTTTTACAATTTGAAGAATCCACGTTCAATAATTATTATTTAGGCTCGGACGGGCAGTCGGGCGGGAACATAGAAAATCATGGCTGACAACATCATACTGATCGGCTTTATGGGTGTGGGTAAAGGCAGGACAGCCCGCGCTTTGGCCGCGCTAACAGGCCGCTTCGCGATTGATACCGATGACCTGATTGAAAGCATGGTCAAGATGAGAATTCGGGATATTTTTGCTGAACAAGGCGAAGCCCATTTCCGGCAGTTAGAGCAGCAGTGCGCTACCTGGTTAGAGGGACAGGTGAGCCGCACTATTGTCTCAGCGGGCGGCGGCTTCTTCAAGGTTAACAATCTCCAGCGGATAGGACAGGTGATCTATCTTCATTCCGATTTAGACAGCATTCTGGAGGCCATACGCAGTCATCCTAACGCCGAGCAAAAGATGAAAAAGCGTCCTTTGTTTCAGGATATAGCACGAGCTGAGGCTTTGTTTGTCGAGCGGCTACCGCAGTATCGCCAAGCTGCGGACTTGGAAATTTCCGTGCGAGGCAGAACCAACGCGGATATTGCTGCTGAAATTGTTGCCCGGCTGCGTCCATGAGCGAAGACAGCCAACGTAGCGGTGTAACTGAACAGAGCTTTCATGACTGGGACGCAGTGCTGAACATTTTTGCGGCACTCTCCACTTGTGCGCTTCTCCTTGATCGTAGCGGCATAATCAGAGCAGCCAACCGCACTTTTCTTGATACAGTCGGTCTAAGCAGTGATGAAATTGAAAACCAGCCCGCTGAAATTTTAGAACCGTATTTAGCAGGTCTCAAAGAGCAGCTTGCCGAACTGCGCGGGGACGACTCCCGCACCTTCCACGCTCGACTGACCGATAAAAACGGCAAAGCTCTGTTTGTTGAGTTCACTTTGGTACAAATAGAGCGACGAGGCAGCAGCTTGGTTGTCTGTATTGGTCGTAATCTCCACAAATTGACTGGATGTCAAGAGGCTGCCTTGCGCCGCACCGAGCAGCAGCTTATGGCAGCCAACCGCCTGAAACGCAAATTCATCGCCAACATTAATCACGCCATCCGCACGCCAATGAATGCGATCATCGGCTATGCGGAGATTCTGGCTGAGTCCGGCCTCAATGAGCAGCAGCAGCGTTTTGTCAGCACGATCCGCAAGAACGGTACTGCCTTAGTCTCCATTATTAATGATGTGATGGAGCTGTCTAAGTTAGAGACTGGCAATGTCAAGGTGCTGAAATCTGCTGCCAATCTTCATGCTGTGATTGAGCAAGCCGCAGACATGTTTGCCGACCAGCTCCGAGCCAAGAAGCTGGAATTCCTCTGTGCTGTCGAGCCGGGCTTGCCAGAGATGTACGTCATGGATGCGGATCATTGCCGCCAAGTGCTGATCAACCTGATTAGCAATGCCGTTAAGTTCACCGAAAAGGGCAAAGTCTGCTTGACCGTGACCGGGACTGAGGCTGGGCCTGAATGCTGGGAGCTGTCTTTCCAAGTGGCGGATACCGGCATCGGCATGTCGATAGGCGAGCAACAGGGTTTGATCGAGCTGTTTGAGCAGCAGGACGTGCAGGTCAGCATTGATGACGGCACCCGCTTGGGCCTGACCCTCTGCGCTCGGCTGGCCCGCATGATGGGCGGCAGTATCCGCTTAGAAAGCATCTTGGGCCAAGGCACTGCCTTTACCTTCATCATGCCGGTGCAAGCTGCGGACAAGGCAGGAAGCAGACCAGAGGACGGCTTTGCAGGGCAGAGCTGCGGTCTATTGGCAGCGCGAGAAAAAGGGACAAATCCGGTCATGCTGGTGGTTGATGACATGCCGGAGATGTCTCATTTGGTTAAGATTTATTTTACTAATTCGCCGATTAAGGTGTTGGAAGCTGCTGGCCCGGATGAATGCCTTGCGCTGGCCCTCTCTGAACAGCCTGATTTGATTTTGATGGATTTGAATCTGGCTGGAGCCGATGGTCGTGATCTTGCCCAGCAGCTCAAGGAAGACCAGCGCACAGCCCAGATTCCTATTGTGGCCATGACTGGCTTCATGTTGGACAAAGACAGTCTCACGCCGCTCTTTGATGATCTACTCGCCAAACCCTTTCATCTGCAAGAATTGCAGCGGGTCGTTGATCGATATATTCAGATCGACCAAAACAGCGCAGTGGAAACAGTACATCCGTGGCATTCACCTTCTTTACTTGTGCCTGATCTCAGCCCAATTCGGGCGGTCTGGGACAGCGGGCTGCAAGCCGCCTACGCTCAAGCCCAGATGAGCGGCAATTTAGAAGATGCCTTTGCCTTGGGTCGAAGCATGGAGGACTGCGGACGAATAACCGGGACAGCAGAGCTGACCGCGATGGGGAAGGATATGAAACGTTTTGCGCTGGATATAGACATCAGGGGGGTGGAGCAGGTGCTGACCGCACTCCGCAGTGTTGCGGAGGAAAAATAATGAGAAGTCGCGCAACCAAGCCGTTAGTCTTTATTGTTGACGATGTGCCGGAAAATATTCAAATTGCCCTTGCTCATCTGAAGAGCTTGGACATGGAGTTTGCCTATGCCACCTCTGGCGAGCAGGCTTTAGAGCGAATACGCAGCCGCACACCTGACTTGGTGCTTTTAGATGTGATGATGCCGGGCATGGACGGCTTTGAGACCTTGCAGGAAATTCGTAAAATCCAAGCAACACAGTCTATACCGGTGATTTTCCTTACTGCTCGGTCAGAGCCAGAGGATGTGGCTAAGGGCTTCGAGCTGGGTGGAGTTGATTACATCACCAAGCCCTTTCACGGAGTTGAGCTACGTTCTCGCGTCCGTAATCATCTAGAGCTGCACCGTTACAAGATGTATTTAGAGCAGACGGTTGAAGCCCGTACCAGAGAGACCGTGCTGCTCAAAGACATCACTATTGTGGCAATGGGTGAGCTGGCCGAGCATCGCGACACAGACACCGGTGGCCACATCCAGCGCACTCGGGCCTTTGTCCGCTCGTTAGCGGAAAATCTCTTCCACTCAGGCAAGTTTCTCGACATTCTTACCCCAGAATACATCACTCTGCTGTACAAAACCGCACCGCTGCACGACATTGGCAAAGTGGGTATCCCGGACGTAATTCTGCTCAAGCAAGGTCGTCTGAACCGAGATGAGTTTGAAATCATGAAGAAGCACGCCATCTACGGCGAAGAAGTCATCGATAAGCTGACCAAGATGGCGGGCGAGCCAATGACCTTTCTCCAATGCGCCAAGGATTTGGTAGGGAGTCATCACGAAAAGTTTGACGGCAGTGGGTATCCCAGAGGATTAGCAGGACGTAGCATCCCCTTGGCAGGCCGGATCATGGCGATAGCTGATGTCTATGATGCTCTGCGTACCAAAAGAGCTTACAAACCCGCTCTCAGTCATGAGCAAACTATGCAGATTATTATTCATGAAGAAGGTCGCAGCCGTCATTTTGACCCAGATGTCTATGATGCCTTGATTCGAGTAGAGAAGGAGTTTGAAACGATTGCCCAGCGAAACAAGGATGAAGCGATGTGCTGATTTTTCTGCTGAACTGTTTAGGTACTATGATAATCCCCGGCGTGTAGCGCGGGGATTTTTTATTTTTCTGATTGACAAGCAGATACTTCAGTTTAAAATATGAACCAGTCGTCACGTTTTACACAACGGCATCATTAACCAGACAGAGGCGGATTGATGAATGAGCAGAACCTCCCACGTCGGGAGAGGGAAAAGCTCAGGCAGCGTGAGGACATGCTGGCTGCGGCCCTTGCCCTGTTCTCAGAGAAAGGCTATCACAACGTCTCTATGCAGGAGATCGCTGAGAAGGCTGAGTTCGCTGTCGGCACGCTCTATAAGTTCTTTCGCAACAAGGAAGACCTGTACAAGGCACTAATCTCTGAGCAGGCTGATCGCTTTCACGAGGCTCTGATGAACGCCTTGTCAACGGGCGAGGACGAGCTTGCCCAACTGCGGAACTACGTTCAAGCTAAAGGCCGGGTCTTTATGGACAACGCCGCCTGTGTCCGCCTCTATTTTGCTGAGAACCGGGGCGCGAGTTTCAACATCAAGGCCGGGTTAGACAGCGAGATACGCGAACGCTGCGAGTTAGTGCTGCGCCGCTTGGAAGCGGTCTTTATTCACGGCATGAACAGTGGTCTCTTTCGCCGCACTGCCGAGCCGTATCACGTAGCCTTAGCCTTGGACAGTCTCTGCAACGCCTTCCTTTTCCACTGGTTGGAAGGACGGCATCCGTATCCTGAATCTCCTGATATCATCCTCAACGTCTTCTTCCACGGGCTGATGGACTGATCGGCCTTCCTTTATGCCTTGGAGTTTGTTATGAATCAACCCACTGTATATAAAATGCTGCACTGGACTGCGCTGTTGGCTGTGCTGTTTGCCAGCGCAGGCTGCGACGGTCAACAAGGCTGGACAGGCAAGTTAGTCGCTTTGGTGAGCGGCGGTGGCCCGAAGCAGGCAGGTGGTCCAAGCGGGGGACCGGGAGGGCCTCCGGGCGGCAAACCCACGCCAGAGGTCTCCTTTGTCACGGTGCAGGCAGAAAAGGTGGTGCTGACTACCGAGCTGCCGGGCCGCACTGCTGCCTTTCGCACGGCAGAGATTCGGCCTCAAGTCAGCGGTATTATCCAGAAGCGGTTGTTTACTGAAGGCGCAGACGTGAAGGCCGGTGATATGCTGTATCAGATTGATCCAGCTTCCTTCCAAGCTGCGCTCGACAACGCCTCAGCCAGTCACCTTGCTGCGCAGAAGGCTGCTGATCGGGCACAGGCCGCGCTGAAAGCTGGTATTGCTGATTTAGCCCGGCTTCAGGCTACACTGACCCTTGCGCGTACCAACAGCAACCGTGCTGATGAGCTGTTCAAAAGCAAGGTGAATTCCGCTGTCCAACGTGATCAGGCCGCTACTGAGGTGGCTGTGGCTGAGGCAACATTAGCCGCTGCTGAAGCGCAGGTGGAAAGCAGTCGCAGCGCGGTTGCTGCTGCTCAGGCGACAATTCAGCAGGCAGAAGCAGCGGTGAAAACCGCCCGTATCAACATGAGCTATACCAAAGTCACGGCTCCTATCTCCGGTCGCATTGGTAAAAGCAATGTGACCGAGGGCGCGGTAGTGACTGCCTATCAGCCTGCTGCGCTGGCCGTTATTCAACAGCTTGATCCCATTTATGCGGATGTGCCTCAGTCAACTGCCAAGCTACTTCAGCTGCGCAAAAGCGGTCAAGCGGCGGCGGACAAAAGTAAAGTCAGTCTGATGCTGGAAGACGGTGCAGCGTATCCGCTCGAAGGCACGCTCCAGTTCAGCGATGTGACCGTTGACCCAAGCACTGGCTCGGTTACGCTGCGGGCGGTGTTTCCCAATCCTGACGGTGTGCTGCTGCCAGGCATGTTTGTCCGCACGGCAATCAAAGAGGGCGAGCGAGAAGCGGCGGTGCTGGTGCCGCAGCAAGGCGTGTCGCGCAACTCCAAGGGCAATCCCTTTGCCTTGCTCGTTAATGCCGAGAACAAGGCTGAGATGCGCCCGCTTGTCCTTGAGCGTGCCTTGGGCGACAAGTGGTTAGTCTCGAAGGGGCTTGCGTCTGGCGACAAGGTGATTGTCGAGGGCCTGCTGATGCTCCGGCCTGGTAGTGATGTAAAGGCGATGCCGTTTGGAGAGAAGGCGCAGGGCGGGCCGCCGATGGACAAGGCGGGTGCAGGGCCGGGGCGGTAATTTTGGCAGCAAAAGCCTCCGCGTCTTCGCCGGAATAATGGAATGCTATTACTGCAAAGGCCGGATGGTCAGAGAAACAGCACCGTTCAGCGCAGACCGGCATGGTTACCACATTGCTTGGGAGGCCATTCCCGCTTGGGTCTGCACACAATGCGGCGAGCCGCTTTTTGAGGAGAACGAAGTCAATCATATCCAGCGGGCGTTGCAGCAGATTGACCGGGAAACGCTGGAGCTGACCCGGCAGGCGGCGTAGAGGGCCGGGCGGACATGGAGGTTCAGCCAAGCAAAAAATCAGTTGAACCGCTCTCAGCATCCACAGAACGGATCAGCGGAGCCGTTCAACTGATACCGCGAGCCGATGAACGGCACCTAACATACCGATGAACCGCCCCCGGCATCTGTTTTTCAGCACCGCGCATCCATTCATCGCTGCCGCGCCTCCCTGAATTCGTTCCTGCTTGACAACACATCTCCCAGCCATTACATCTTTCTCCATCACCAATGCGCAGCATTTCTCGTCCGGGCCGCGCAGGCCGGGCGGAGAATTCACAA
Organism: Candidatus Electronema nielsenii; assembly: GCA_026122915.1. Lineage (GTDB taxonomy): Bacteria > Desulfobacterota > Desulfobulbia > Desulfobulbales > Desulfobulbaceae > Electronema > Electronema nielsenii. Next base: position 12,033 of record JAGIXO010000044.1, read on the forward strand.
AGGACACAGACAAGCCATGAGACGTTCAACGCAGTTCCTTTTTGCCGCCTGCTGTCTGCTGCTGGCTCTGTCCGGCTGCAAAGGGGAGCAGGAACACCCGGCGCAGGCGGCCCGCGAGAGCCACAAGACGGTCAAGGCGGCGGTTGCCGAGGCCAAGATGACCGATGAGCCGGTTTTTCATGAGGCCGTGGGTACGGTGCGGGCCGAGGCGACCGGCGTGATTGCCGCCCGGACTATGGGCACGGTGATTTCGTTCAAGGTGCGCGAGGGCGACC
>JAGIXO010000045.1 GCA_026122915.1 Candidatus Electronema nielsenii
TCCGCCCATCAGCCAATATTAAGCACATTTTTAATGCGCCACAAGCGGCGGGGTATTAGACCCACAGCTTCGCAATAAAGAATCTTTCTTCTTAGTGTAACCTGTTGAAATTGAATGGTGCGCCCGGAGGGATTTGAACCCCCGACCCTCGGATTCGAAGTCCGATGCTCTATCCAGTTGAGCTACGGGCGCATTGGGAAGAAAGCACAAAAAATATACTGCATGTTGGCAGATATTGGAAGGCTTTTTTGTGCAGCTTCTGCTGTAGGGCGACAGTCAACCGCCTAAGTCCTTAACGCGCAATGCGTTTTTGTACAGTGTGGATGCTAAATAGGAGCTGTACACAGAGTATTCAGCGTCTTTTTCAAGAGCTTCCTTTTCCCTTATCTATCGAAAAATCATCTATCCTGCCGCCCGCTGCTTGCTTTCTGCCGGGCAGAGGCAGTATAGTGAGGCCGATGTGTCAAAATCGCTGCGCAATCTCTTCAGCATTTAAGTATAAAATACAACTTCCCGGAGAACGCATGGAAGAACAAGCTCAAGCCAGCAGGCAAAAAGACCCTGCCAGCCTGCCCGTTCCTGAAACGCTGCCGATCATGCCACTGCATGGTTTCGTCTTTTTCCCGGGCATGGGATTCCCGCTCCAAATCGGCAGCACTTCGGCCATGCAGCTGGTGGATCATGCTATGAACGGCAACCGGATGATCGGTCTGGTACTCTGCCATAAAAAGCAGGCTTCGGTCAATGAGGAGCTGACCAGTAAAGACCTGCATCAGGTTGGCGTGGTTGGCTATGTTCATAATGTGACCAAGTTTGACGAGGGCTATTATCAGGTGCTGGTCAGCGGTATGCATAAGTTAGCCGTGACTGAGTACACCCAAGAGTTGCCTTGGATTGAAGGCCGAATTACTAAGCTGCCAATGGTCTTTGATGAGGACAACAGCGAGATGCAGGCCTTACTCCTTAATCTCCGTAATCAGTTCAAAAAGATAGGCAAGCTGATGGAGATGCCAGAGGAGATTCTTGCTACCCTTGGCGCAATCACCGACCCTTACCACATTGCTTATTTGGTTGCCTCGCAACTGAATCTCAAGGTGGAAGAAGAGCAGGAGATTCTGGAGATCATCGAGATCAACCTTCTTTTGCATCGAGTGGCCCGCGAGCTAAACAAGCGGCTCGAAACCGTGGAGATGAGCAATAAGCTCCAAGAAGACATCAAGAAAGAAATCGACGGCAAACAACGCGAATTCTTCCTTCGTCAGCAAATGGAGGCGATCCGCAAGGAGTTAGGCGAAGATTCTGACGGCAAGGCCGAGCTGACCGAGCTGCGCAAACGAGCGGACGAAGCGGGCTTGAGCGAGGAAGCGCAGAAGGCGGTTAATAAAGAACTGGGCCGATTGGAACGAATTTCTCCTTCTTCGCCGGAATATTCAGTGGCCCGCAATTATGTGGACTGGATTCTCGATCTGCCCTGGAGTAAAACCACCGAAGACACGCTCGATTTGGATAAGGCCGAGCATGATTTGGACGACGAGCATTATGGCCTTGGTCAGGTAAAGAAGCGCATCCTTGAATTCTTGGCAGTGCGCAAGCTGAAGAATGATATTCAAGGGCCGATTCTCTGTCTCGCTGGCCCTCCGGGTGTGGGCAAAACTTCGCTCGGTCAGTCTATTGCCAAGACCATGGGCCGCAAGTTTATTCGCATTGCTCTTGGTGGTCTGCGTGACGAGGCAGAAATTCGCGGCCATCGGCGCACCTATATCGGTGCTTTGCCGGGACGAATTATCCAGAGCTTGAAGCGGGTCGATTCAAAAAACCCGGTGGTGCTGCTGGATGAAATAGACAAGCTCGGCAGCGACTTCCGGGGCGATCCTTCCTCAGCCCTGCTCGAAGTGCTCGACCCAGAACAAAATTCCACCTTCCGCGACCATTATTTGGACATGGAGTTTGACCTGTCGAAGATCCTCTTCATCGCCACGGCCAACATGCTCGACACTATCCCCGGCCCGTTGCGCGACCGCATGGAGGTGGTGGAACTGTCCAGCTACACGGAAAATGACAAGGTCGGCATTGCCCGCCGCTACTTGCTACCCAAACAACTTCAGGATCACGCCCTGACCCCGGACAATCTGGAGATGAACGACGAGGCTCTGTTGGCCTTGATTCGCTCTTACACTCGCGAGGCGGGCGTGCGTAATCTGGAGCGGGAGTTGGCTTCAGTTTGCCGGGGTGTGGCTGCCAACATCGTGCGCGGCAACAAAGAGAAAATCGTGGTTACGCCGGAGAGTCTGCACGAATACCTCGGCGTGATTCACTATTTCCCGGAAGTCAAGGCCCGTAACTGGGGGCCGGGGTTAGCAACTGGTCTCGCTTGGACTCCAGTGGGCGGCAAAATTCTCTTCATCGAGACCTCGAAGATGAAGGGCAAGGGTGGTCTTAATTTGACCGGCCAGCTCGGTGACGTGATGAAGGAATCCGCTGCTGCCGCGCTGACCTATCTCCGCTCTCATGCCGCTGCCTTGGGTATTGACGAAGATGTCTTTGCACAGCAGGATTTGCATGTTCATGTGCCGGAAGGCGCAACTCCCAAGGACGGCCCTTCCGCAGGTGTAGCAATGGTCAGTGCGCTGTTCTCGGCGATCAGCGGCAGACCGGTGCGCCGAGATGTGGCCATGACTGGCGAAATCACCCTGCGCGGCGATGTGCTGCCAGTGGGCGGCATTGGCGAGAAGGTACTGGCTGCTTTGCGGGCTGGGATCAAGGAGCTGATTCTGCCAGTGCAGAACGAGAAGGATGTCTTAGAGATTCCTGAGAACGTGCGGGCCGAGGCGATCTTTCGCTATCCGCACACCATCGAGGAAGCTCTGGACTTTGTTCTCGAAAAAAAGGCGGAGCAATAGACTATGCTTGCTTGGTTTAAAAAGAAGTTTTTCAAAGGACAGGAGGAGTCTGCGGCGATGCTTGAACCGGTTGCCGCTGTTCCTGCTATCCAGCCTGTTGAGGAGGCTGCTGGGAAACCGGCGGTTCCGCCTCCAGCGCAGGAAGCTACTGCTTCCCGGCCACCGCCTGAAATCGGAGAGGAACAACAGAAACCTTCGATGTTCAAGCGGCTGCAAGAACGGTTGGGCAAGAGTCGGGACACCTTGGTTCATCGCCTTGACCGCCTCCTGCTGGGCCGAAAGAAGATTGATCAGGAGCTATTTGATGAGTTAGAAGAGCTACTGATCACTGCTGATCTCGGCGTGACCACGGCCATGCACTTGCTGGAAACGGCCAAGGAAAGCGTCAAGCGTGATCAGCTCAGTGATCCGCAGGCGTTAAAAAAGGTGCTGCGCGACCAGATTCTCGCCTTTCTGGTGGCTTCCAACCGCCCGGCGGAGTTAGTGTTGCCGGAGTCTGGCCCCTTCGTGATCATGGTGGTGGGAGTCAACGGGGTGGGCAAGACCACCTCCATTGGCAAGATTGCGGCTAAGTTCGTTAAATCCGGCCAGTCAGTGCTGTTGGTCGCGGGTGACACCTTCCGCGCTGCCGCTATCGACCAGCTCAAAATTTGGGGCGGGCGCATTGGCGTGGAAGTCCATGCTGGCCCGCCGAAATCTGATCCTTCCTCGGTGGTGTTTGACGGCGTGGCCCGTGGTTTGGCGAAAGACTATGACGTGATCATCATCGACACTGCTGGACGGCTACACACCAGCGTCAACTTGATGGAGGAGCTGAAAAAAATCCGGCGGGTGATCGGCAAGAACCTACCTTCTGCGCCGCACGAGGTCATGCTGGTTCTGGATGCCACCACCGGTCAGAACGCTCTTTCCCAAGCCAAGCTCTTTCATGAGGCGGTGAGTGTGACCGGCCTCACCCTGACCAAATTAGACGGCACGGCCAAGGGCGGCATTGTTGCTAATATCTGCCATGAGCTGAAAATTCCGGTGCGCTTCATCGGCATTGGCGAGCAGGCCGACGATCTACGGGATTTTGATCCCCAAGAGTTTGTTGATGCCCTGTTCAACCGTGACGACAGCAAGGGCAGCGAATCTCAACCGGCGTAAGCTTCTGCCAGATGGGAAACCGGCAATCCAGCACGCCCGGCTGTGGCGGCTGCCTCATTATCATCGTCCTTATCCTGCTGGCTGTAGGCGGCTGGCAGGCAGTAAGCGGGTTCTTCTCCTTGATTCTTTACACGCTTCTTTTTGCGGTGCTTGCCGCAACTGCTGCCTTCTTCGGCTTTGCCCATTCGATGCGGAAGCGGGCGGCTGCCTACGAGCGTTCGCAGACCGCTACCCACAATCGCTTCGTCTTCCTGTTAGTCAACATCTTGGTGAGTATTGCCAAGACAGATGGGCATTTCACCCAGTCTGAGCTGCGCACCATGCTCAATTTCTTCCAGAACTCGCTCCATTATAACCAAGAGCAGATGTACTGGGTCAAACAGTTGATCAAGGAAGCCAAGGATGCTCGGCAGGATTTAGAGGAGCTGCTGGCTGAATTTCGCAGCACGTTCGCCTACGAACCGCGTCTGATTCTCTTGGAGTTGATTTACCAGATCGTTTACACCAAGAAACCAGTGCTGGAGCAGGAATTAGAGTTTGTCCGGCGCATCGCGACCTTCCTCCAAATCAGCTCCTACGAGCGGCAGACAATTGAAAACAAGTACCGCTACGGCTATAGCGCACAGCAGCCGGGCAGTGCCGCCAACCAAGAAAAACGCTATTCCACCGTGCTGGGCGTGGATGAGACTGCTGATTTTGCTGTGATCAAGAAAGCCTACCGCCAGCTTTCCATGCAGTATCATCCTGACAAAGTCGCTCATCTCGGCGCGGAGTTCAAGCGCGTGGCCGAGGAGAAGATGAAGGAGATCAACGCGGCCTATGATTATTTCCGCAAGAAGTTTGAGCGGGGTTGAGGCATGGTGGCTATGAATTGCGGTATAATCAATAAGAAGGAATCGCATAGTTGCTTATCAAATCGTCTGATTATATATCAAGGAAAATGGATATTTTCGTTTGAATCTCTATAAAATAGAAAAGCTAAGTATACAAAGAACCATTTATGAAACGACTACAACTCTTTAACTTCATTGAAGACAAACTATCATATCTTGCATATCGCATTGAAATGCGAGGAGGGTTAAATATTTTAGACTTAAATTTGCATTCTGAAAACTTTTATCTGCATTTTTTGAATTTACTTTTTAATTGGAATCTTGAAAATATTAATATCGTAGATGTGAATTCTGCTGGTATAGACTTGATTGATGCTAAAAATAAAATCATTATCCAAGTTTCTGCTACAGCAACAAAACAGAAGATTGAATCTGCTCTCTCTAAAGAACTTTCAACATACAATGACTACAATTTCAAGTTTATATCAATTTCTAAAGATGCCAAAAAATTACGGACGCAAACTTTTTCCAATCCTCATAATCTGACATTTTTGCCTGCCAAGGATGATATTCTTGACATTTCATCTCTCTTGAGCACTATCAGCAGCATGAAAATCGATCAAATAGAAAAAATTTATGATTTCTTGAAGAATGAACTCAAGTCTGAACCTGATCCGGAGAAAATTGAGTCAAACCTGACGACAATTATTAAAATTCTTTCAAAAGAAGATTGGAGTAACGGTATGATGGCTATTGAAACAATACCGTTTGATCCTGAGGTAAAGATTTCCTATAATCAATTAGAGAGAGCTAAAGTACTTATAGACGATTATAAGGTTCATTTTCATCGGATAGGTAAAATTTATTCAGATTTTGATAAACAAGGAGTGAACAAAAGTATTTCTATTTTAAACGGTATCAGAACGGAATATCTCCGTTTAGGAGAAAAAATCAATCCTGATGATCGTTTTTTTTCTATTATTGATAGAGTTATCCAGAAAATTAGGAAGAGCGCAAATTATACAGATATTCCTGACGAGGAGCTTACGTTATGTGTGCAGATTATTATCGTTGATGCTTTTATACGATGCAAAATTTTTAAAAATCCGTCAGGAGGTATTCATGTTGATCCCTGACAATATTCATCCTGAGCAGACCATATATTTTAATGGTTCTTTTGTGCTGAAAACAATTCAAAAATATCGAGTGATTGATCTACTTGATTTATATGTACAGACAATATCTGAACGAAATATGACAATGCCTGTCTTTGTATTGTGTATTGACTGGCTTTATCTTCTTAATTTAGTAACGTTAAACGATAAGGGGATGATGGAATTATGTTCCTAAAATCATTAACTATAACCCGTGGAGATGGGAGCGTAATTCGGGACATCCATTTCCATTTGGGACTTAATCTCATTGTTGACGAAACACCGATAATGAGCGGCAAAACAACAGGAAACAATGTCGGCAAAACAACAGTTTTGAAGCTGATTGATTTCTGTCTTGGAGCCAAGCCTGATGGAATATATTCAGATCAAGAAAACAAAAGAAATGAATATAAACTTGTCAAAGATTTCCTTGAGGAAAATAAAGTGATGGTTTCTTTATTACTCAAAGATGATCTCTTTCAAGAAGTATCTCGGGAAGTTATTATTGAGCGTAATTTTATGAAGCGTAAAAATAAAATACAGCGTATAGACGGTAACGATAAAAAAGATGATGAGTTCGAAGAAGCACTGACTGATCTCCTTTTCCCAGGACATTATGGAAAAAAACCGACATTTCGTCAAATAATTGCTCATAATATTCGCTATAAAGATTTAAGTATCAACAATACTTTAAAAAATTTAGATCGCTATACTCGGGATGATGAGTACGAGACACTCTATCTCTTTCTTTTTGGTTGCGACTTTGAACAAGGAGATACCAAGCAAGCACTGCGTACTCAAATCGATATCGAAGAAAAATTTTGGAAACGTCTTGAGTCTGAACAGACAAAATCAGGATATGAAGCGGCATTGAACCTCATCCAAACGGACATCGATGAACTCGAACGTCAAAAGGCCTCACTCAATCTCAATCCAAATTTTGAATCTGATTTGGAAAAACTTAACAAAATTAAATACCAAATAAATCTCACTTCATCTGAAATTAGCAGGCTTGAACTGCGCAAGGAATTGATTTTAGAAGCTCAAAAAGAGATACAGGAAAGCAAATCCAATATAGACTTACAGCAGTTAAAACAGCTATATGACCAAGCTACTTCTTTAGTGAACGGGATTCAAAAAACTTTTCAAGATCTTTATGAATTTCATAACCAAATGGTGGAATCTAAGATCAAGTTCGTTAAAAACGATTTACCTAAAATTGATACAAAACTTACCAAAAAACATCAATATCTGAATCATCTTCTATCTGAAAAAGCTGAATTAAGTTCAGTTATCACTCAAAGTGACTCCTTTAAGGTGCTTGAGCAAGTAATTGTTGATCTTAATAAGAAATATCAAGAAAAAGGTAATTATGAAAATATATTAGGTCAATTAAGCTTGGTGGAAGCAAAGTTAGATGAACTAAACAAAAAACTTATTGAAATTGATGACGAACTTTTTTCAGATGAATTTGCTCTGAAAATTAAAGAACAAATAAACAAATTTAATAAGTATTTCTCCTATGTATCGAATGAATTGTACGATGAAAAATATGCATTAAAATTCGATGAAAAAACAAGAAAAGGTCGTAAAATTTACAATTTTGAACCATTTAATACAAATTTTAGCTCAGGAAAAAAACAAGGAGAAATATCTTGTTTTGATATAGCATATACCCTCTTCGCTGATGAGGAGAATATTTCTTGTATGCATTTTTTACTTAACGATAAAAAAGAGCTAATGCATGGAAATCAACTCATAAAAATTTCTAATCTTGTAAATTCAAAAAAAATACAGTTTATTGCTTCAATTTTAAAAGATAAAATTCCTGACGAACTGAATAGTGATGAATATTTTATTTTAGAATTATCACAAAATGATAAACTTTTTAGAATTTGAATAAGGTTATAGTGAGATACAATGAACTTTGCCAACATAATAAACCAAGAATGGCTGACCCGCACCTTTATTCAGTGCTGCGAGACAGATGGCCCTTCCAAAGAGGAAGGGCGGCAGTGCTGGTTGCGGATATGTTTTGCAATGCAGATGCTACAGCCTCTTTTGAAGACGGCCAGATAGGAGCAGCAGCGGCACCGCGCCGTTCTCGGCGTGGAGGAGAACGCTGACTTCGCCGCGATCAAGAAAGCCTACCGCCAGCTTTCCATGCAGTATCATCCTGACAAAGTCGCTCATCTCGGCGCGGAGTTCAAGCGCGTGGCTGAAGAGAAAATGAAGGAAATCAACGCAGCCTATGATTATTTCCGCAAGAAGTTTGAGCGAGGATAAACAAATTTTACAGCTCGCTGCTGCTCGGCGATCAGACCGTTTTCCCTTGCATCTTCCCCATGTCCGAGTAAAATCTTTTAGTTTTGCCTCCTGCCTGCATCGCTAAAGCGGGCTGCCCGCAGGCGTGAATTGTCAAAACAACAATATCTTCTTTTCCGCGAGAATAATCATGGATTACCGGGACACCCTGAACCTGCCCAAGACCGGGTTCAATATGAAGGCCAGTCTGACCCAGAAGGAACCCCAGTATCTCGAACGCTGGGACAAGGAAAATTTGTACGAAAAGCTCCAGCAGGCTGCAGCAGACCGGCCCCTGTTCATCCTGCATGACGGCCCGCCCTACGCCAACGGCAACATCCATCTTGGCACGGCCTTTAACAAGGTGCTTAAGGACATTATTCTCAAGTCGCGGCGGATGGCTGGTTTTCAAGCTCCTTATGTGCCGGGCTGGGACTGCCACGGCCTGCCCATCGAGCATAATGTTGACAAGGAGCTGGGCGAGCGCAAAGAGGTGATCTCCACGCTGGAGAAACGAGGGGCCTGCCGCCGCTATGCGGAGCAGTGGATTGCCGCGCAAAAGGCGCAGTTCCGGCGGCTGGGCGTGCTGGGCGACTGGGACAATCCCTACCTGACCATGAGCTACGGCTACGAGGCCGCGATTGCCCGCGAATTCAACCGCTTCCTGCTCAACGGCGGGGTAGTGCGCTCGAAGAAGCCGGTCTATTGGTGTTCTAACTGCCGCACCGCCTTGGCAGAGGCAGAGGTGGAATATTACAACCACACCTCGCCGTCCATTTATGTCAAATTTCCAATTTTTGATGACTTGGCCGCTCTTGCGCCGGAATTAGCCGGTCAAAGTAGCAAAACCTATGTCCTGATCTGGACCACCACCCCGTGGACTCTGCCCGCCAACATGGCCGTGGCCTTCCACCCGGACTTTGTCTATGCGGCAGTGGCGGTGCGCGATGAAATCTGGATCCTCGCCAAAGAGCTGGTGGAGAAATGCTTCACCGAGTTCGGCATCAGTGACTACAGCATCCTCTGCACCTTCTCGGCCAAGGCTCTGGAGGGCAAGAAGTGCAGCCATCCCTTCCTTGAGCGCGATTCTCTGATCGTCTTGGCTGATTACGTCACCGCTGATTCTGGCACCGGCTGTGTCCACACCGCGCCGGGTCACGGCACGGACGACTATCTCACCGGCCTGCGCTACGGCTTGGAGGTGCTTTCGCCCTTGGACGATGCAGGCCAGTACACGGGCGAGGCAGGCAAGTACGCAGGCCGCCGCATCCCGATGGTTAACCGGGAGATCAACGACGACATGGCCGCTGCCGGGGTCTTGGTTAAGGAGAGTGAGATTGACCACTCCTACCCGCACTGCTGGCGTTGCAAGAAGCCGGTCATCTACCGGGCCACCAAGCAGTGGTTCATCTCGATGGAGCAGAACGGGCTGCGCCAGAAGGCCTTGCAAGCGATCAAAGCGGTGCAATGGACACCGGCCTGGGGCGAGCAGCGCATTCAGGGCATGGTGGAAGGGCGGCCTGACTGGTGCCTCTCGCGTCAACGTTCTTGGGGCGTGCCGCTGACCGTGCTGACCTGCGCCAGCTGCGGGGATATCCTCAAAGATGCGGCAGTCTGCGCCAAGATTGAGGAGCTGTTTGCGCAAGAAGGCGCAGATGCCTGGTTTCAGCACGAGGCGGCGGATTTCATCCCTGAAGGGATGCAGTGCGCCTGCGGCAGCAGCAAGTTTGAGAAAGAGCACGACATTCTCGATGTCTGGTTTGATTCCGGCGTGAGCCACGCGGCGGTTTTGGAGCAGCGGCCTGAGCTGCGCTCGCCTGCTGATTTGTATCTCGAAGGCAGCGACCAGCATCGCGGCTGGTTCCAGTCCTCGCTGCTGACTTCGGTCGGCACCCGTGAACGCGCGCCGTTCAAAGGTGTGCTGACGCACGGCTTTGTCGTGGACGGCAAAGGCAAGAAGATGTCCAAATCGCTGGGCAATGTCATCCTGCCGCAGGAGATGATTGACAAATTCGGGGCGGAAATCCTCCGGCTCTGGGTGGCCTGCGAGGACTACCGCGACGATGTCAAGGTTTCGGAAGAAATCCTCCGTCACGTCGCTGATGCCTATCGTAAAATCCGCAACACCGTGCGCTTCCTGCTCTCCAATCTCAGCGATTTCGACCCGGCCAAGGACAGCGTGGGGCCGGAGCAGCTGCGCGAGCTGGACCGCTGGGCTTTGGCCCGCTACGCCGAGTTCGTGCGCCGGACGGAAAAGGCGTATGAGAGCTACGAGTTCCACTCCATCTACCACAACCTAATCAACTTCTGCGGCATCACCATCTCCAGCCTCTACGCGGACATCCTCAAAGACCGGCTCTATTGCTCCGGCACCAACGCGCCGGGCCGCCGCGCTGCCCAGACTGTCCTGCACCGCATTCTCGACGGCCTGCTCCGCCTGATGGCCCCGATTCTCAGCGTCACTGCTGCCGAAGCGTGGGAGCATCTGCACGGCTTGGATGAGAACTCACCCATCGAGCAGTCGGTCTTCTTTGCTGATTTCCCCAAGGCAGATGACATCACTGCTGATGCCGATTTGGATGCCCGCTGGAGCCGTCTGCTCAACCTGCGCGGCGAAATCACCAAGGTGCTGGAGGCCGCCCGCCGCGACAAGGTCATCGGCCTGTCCTTGGATGCCGAAGTGCTGCTGATCGCAGAAGGCGAGCTGGCCGCCTTCCTCAGTGACAAAGAAGAGCTGCTGCGCGAGCTGTGCATTGTTTCCAGCTTGAAAATAAGCGACGAAGCAGGGGCTATCTTCACCGCCTCAGAGGAAATCGCTGGACTGAAAATCGCGGTGCGGCCTGCGCCCGGCGGCAAATGCGAGCGCTGCTGGATGATTTCTCCGAGCGTTGGCCAAGACAGCGAGCATCCGGCCCTGTGCAGCCGCTGCGCAAGCGTAGTCCGCAACGTGGTAGGTTGATTATGCTGCGTTTTCTCCTCATTATGGGTCTGACGATAGTCAGCGATCAGCTCACCAAGCTGTGGGTAGTCGAAAGTTTTGCTCTCTACGACACCACGCCGGTCATTCCCGGCGTATTCAACTTGACCCTGCTGCACAATACCGGTGCAGCCTTTGGCATTATGTCGGGCTTGCCGCTGCTCTGGCGGCAGGTCTTTTTTGTCGGCATTGCCACTGTCGCCTTAGCCGTGATGGTGATCATGCAGCGCAGGATGGGCGGCGAGAATCCGCTCTACGCGATCAGCTTTGGTCTGATCAGCGGCGGAGCTATCGGCAATGTAATCGACCGAATAAAGCAAGGCTCAGTGATTGACTTTCTCGATTTCCACCTCGGCACGCACCACTGGCCCGCCTTCAATGTGGCGGATTCTGGCATCACGGTCGGGGTGGGAATTTTCCTGCTCCTTCAGTTTTTTGAGGAAAGGGCGGCAAAGCGGAAACTTGATCAGAACGCTCAACAAGCTGAGAAATGAATCTCTCTACGCTTCCCTTCTTTGACGAACTCAAAACAAGCGACAACATCCTGATAGCTGGAGCAGGCGGCGGATTTGACGTATTCAGCGGGCTGCCTCTTTATTTTACCCTTCGCGATCAAGGCAAAAAAGTCTTTCTTGCCAATTTGTCCTTTGCCAATCTTGCAGAAGCAACGGGAACACGCATTGCGCCAGCCGCGCTGCTGGTGAATGCTGATTCGCAGCTCCCAGATGGTGACCTCTATTTCCCTGAGAAATATCTTTGCGAATGGTTTCGCACGCAAGGCGAGGACATTGAAATCTGCTGTTTTCATACCGTCGGCGTTCTTCCTATGCAGGAAGGCTACGAATGCTTGTGCCGGAAATGGAATATTGACACCATCATCTTGGCTGATGGCGGAACAGACAGTTTGATGCGAGGTGACGAGGCTGATTTAGGGACTCCACAAGAGGATATGGTCAGCATTGCTGCG
>JAGIXO010000046.1 GCA_026122915.1 Candidatus Electronema nielsenii
TTTTGGTTCGATTTATTGCGAAGCCTTGGGTCTAATACCCCTTCGCTTGCTATCAATACCCCGCCCCTTGGCGGCGGGGTAATTTATTGTTTTTCATATTTTTTCCATTTTTGTACCTGTTAGTGTAATGATAGCTTTTTTTAAAAAATACTCGTTTTGTGTCTTACAAAACAAGGTCGAATACAGGATATTCAATTTTTCTCACTCCAATTGTCCATCTTTCAGCGTCAGGCAGCGGTCCATAGAGTGAGCTAACTCCATATTGTGCGTGACCATGATCACTGACATAGACTGGGTGCGGCAGAGATCGGTCAACAGCGCGAAAACCTGCTGGCCGCTGGCGGAATCAAGATTGCCAGTAGGTTCATCCGCCAAAAGCAAGGCAGGCTGCATGACCAAGGCACGGGCAAGGGCGACCCGCTGTTGTTCGCCGCCAGACAGCTCTCCGCTGCGATGACTGAGGCGATGACCTAAGCCCACTTGCTCTAACAGCCGTTTCGCCCTCTCCTTCAGTCGTTTTTCTGGCAGATCAGCAATCAGGCCAGGCATCATCACGTTTTCCAAAGCCGTGAACTCCGGCAGTAGATAGTGAAACTGGAAGATGAAACCGACATTTTTATTGCGATGCGCAGCTAACCGATTTTCGGACAAGCGACTCAAGTCCTGCCCATCGAACCAGAGCTTACCTTTATCCGCGATATCCAAGCAGCCGAGTATCTGAAGCAACGTGGTCTTACCAGAGCCAGACGCGCCAACAATCGCCAGCATCTCGCCTCGTGCTACCTCGATATTCACCCGGCGTAACACTCGCACCGGATTCTCTTTACTGCCGTAGTCTTTGTGCAGATTGACGGCTTGCAGAAGCAGGGATTCGGCGGACATGTTCAAGAGATCATTCATAAGTCAGGGCATCAGCTGGCCGGATGCGCGAAGCCTTCCAGGAAGGATACAGGGTTGCGGCCAAGGTGATCAGAATGGCAGAGATGGCAATGATGCCCACATCCATCGGCACCACCTTGACCGGCATCGTGGACATCGGATACACATTGCTCGGCAGCTCGATGATCTTGTAACGTTTCAAGACGGCGCAGAGACTCAGGCCTAAGGTGACACCGAGCGCAGTGCCGGACAGACCAATCACCATGCCTTGGTAGAAAAAGATGCGCATGATCGAGCCGGTTTTCGCGCCCATTGATTTAAGAATGGCAATGTCTTTATTCTTCTCCATCACCACCATCACCAAGGCACTGATGATGTTGAGCGCAGCAACAAGAATGATCAAATCAAGGGCGATGAAGATGCCGATCTTCTCTAACTTGAGGGCGGCGAAGAGATTCTGATTGAGCTGCATCCAATCTCGCGCCGAATACGCTGGCCCAAGCTGCGCTCGAATGGCGGCAGCAGTCAGGTTGGCTTTGTCGATATCTGCCACCCGCACCTCAAGGCCATGCACGCCCTCATCTTCCACACCCGCCAACCGCCGGGCTGTCTCTAAGCTGACAAAACCCATCGTCGAATCGTATTCGTACATGCCAGTTGCAAAGATGCCACTCACCACACAGGTTTGTACCTTCGGCATCACGCCCATTGGGGTCAGCGGCCCGCTCGGTGAGATCAAGCGAACCTTTGCGCCTGCTTTCACCCGGAGCTGGTTGGCAATCTCTTTGCCAAGAATAATGGCAGGTAGGCTGTTCTCGACCGCCAAGTCTGCTAAGGTGCCGCTCGTCATCTTGGTATCAAGGCTGATAACCTTGGCCGCGCTGTTCGGATCAATGCCGCGAATGGCAATCCCCGATGACTGACCGCCAGTGGTGATCAAGGCTTGCGCATAGACATACGGCGTGGCGGCGGCTACTCCGCTGATCTTCTCCACTTCCTTCTTGAGCAGCGCAGGATTGTCAATCTCGCCGCCAAAACCCTGTACTAAGATATGGGCATTGATGCCGATGATTTGATCACGCAGACCTTCGGTGAAACCTGTATAGACGGAGAGAACAACAATCAGAGCCATCACCCCTACTGCCACACCCAGCACCGAGATGACGGAGATTAGCGAAATAAACTTCTGCTTCCGTTTGGCCCGCAGGTAACGGAAACTGACAAAGCGTTCAAAAGACATAGATGATTAGGTGAAAGAAGGTGGGCTGGTCAGCCGAAGAATTGTTCATACGTATCATGGCCGCCAATCCAAAACCATGTGACCGTATCTTTATCGAGAACACCAAGAGCGCGGCAGCCAAGCGTCACTCTTACCGACCAAATGTTTTCGCTGCGGTTGATACATTTGAAACGCAAAGAGGGATGAAAAGAATCTTCAGCCCAAAGGCGGTATGCTTTTTTTGCTTTGACTCTCATCTCTCGGTCAAGTTTCCGGTACTGTTCCCAAAAGGACGGCACAGTTGCGGAATTCATAACGTCTCTACATCCAACGGTGCAGATTTACCTTCCTGAATCTCTTTACGCACTTTTTTTGCGGCAGTGGCAAGTTTATCTTGGCTTTGTGAGAAAGTGCTATTCCATAGCACCTCATCCTTGAGGTCAGCAATATATTCTCTGACATGCTCAACTACTTGCTCTGCAAATTGATCTGGCAAGTTCTCTAACATCTTGGCAATAGTGACAGCGGCTTCAGAGGCCATTATTTCTCCTTGATTGCAACTACTTCTTAAAATCTTTGCGTGAAAAACTGCACTGCATTCAGTAGCTCTGGAAAATTGTAGATAATATAATCTGCTTCTGCCCCGGCATTGTCTTGCTGCCCTTGGTTTGATTTAAAGAAGACAGTCTTGATGCCAAATTGCTTTGCGCCGAATACGTCGCGGTACATGTCATTGCCGATGAACAGCACTTCATCTGGCTTGAGTTCCATTGCATAGAGGGCTTTCTCAAACAGCCGCCGATCCGGCTTTCGATAACCGAAATCACCAGAAACGATGATTGGGTTAAAGTATTCCATCAGGCCAACCGCGTTGAGTTCTGGGAGTGCATAAGGAGTTTGGCCGTCGGAAACTGCCGCCAGGCGGTACTGTTGATGAAGCTGCTTGATGGTATCTCGCACACCCCGATAGCGTTTCAGTTGAAAGAGCGATGCCGCTCGGAGGGTTTCGGCGAGAAACAGCGGCAGTTGCTCTAACTTTGCCGCAGGCAGTCGCTGGGTAAAAGCGGTTGAGCAAAGCCGGATGATTTCTTGAAAAATTGCCACCGCATCAAACTCAGGATGTTGCTCCCCACCTGCGGCCCGCTGCGCCTTCAGCATCGTAAAATACAGTTCCCGCAGTTCGTCCGCAGCAAGAGATATGCCCTGATAGAGGAGAAGATTACTTAACGTTCGCCAGAGGTCTTTATTTCCTTCATCGGTATTGATATCAGTCAGAGTACCGTTGATATCAAAGATCAGTCCTTTAATGAGCATGTTAGTATCTCCGCAAACATTCTTTGGCTTCGTTGATCAGGCAGCGGCGGTACTCACGACTTACCCAACTATTCCTAGCAATGCGCAGTAATGTTATGCCCATATAGAAAGGAACTCTGCTGGTAATAGAGCGAAATGCGCTGTTTCGGTTCGGGAAATGGCAGGAATACTCCCAGAGAAAATGACCAATGAAGGGTTCAGCAGCCTGCCGGTCGCCGGTTGCCCGTAGGAAGAAATGCTTCAGTTCACCAGCAATCCTGCCTACATCAAAGACCCGATCAGTGTACTGCGAACGTTCCAGATCAAAGCCAGTAATATTCAAGCCGCTGCCGATAATGAAATTGTCCGGTGTCGCATCGCCATGCACCAGTACCTTTTGATCTTCCCACATCCGTGCTTGCTGCCGCCACTGATCGCGCAGCCAATGCAGCTCATCTGCTTCGCCCTTCCCAATGCCACCGATCCGCAGCAGCTTGCTGATGAGCTGATTCATGTATTTACAGTTGTGATGGAAATCCACCTTGCTGCTTACTGCTGTCCGGTTGTGGAGCGTAGCAAGAAAATACCCCAGTGCGGTGAGCTTGCGAAAGAGTTGTTCTTGCTCGCCGTTGTGAATCGCGGCCAGAATCACCTTGCTCAACAGCTCGCCCTCACAGTTTTCCGTCACCAAGAGTGCGTTGAGCGCATAATTGCGGCCTAAAGGTCGAGCCACATGATGTGGATAACCAGTCAGGCCGCAGTCGCGCAACGCACATAAGCTATCAAATTCACGGTTCAGACGTTCAGTTGCTTTCTCTGCATCACGATTCTGACTACAGAGAAAGAACTTGCCAATAATTTTAGCACCGCTGTATTTTTCTTCATACAAAAATACATCATTGGAGGCATTCAAGCGGAAGACGCGGTATTCTGGCCGCTGCTTGCTTGCTTCATTGATCAGCGGCTGAATTTCATGACGCAAATAGTCGTAAAGGGGGTCGTCCTTGCGCACATGACCGAGGTAATATTGTTTATTCATTCTTCCTGCTTTTCATGCCAATACTGATTTCTAACCGGCCCGCCAATATCCGCGTCAATCAGCCGCTGGCGCACGGCGAACAGTTTCTCCATCAGCTTGGGTTCAAACCGGGCATAGGCCTCCGTGTCAGGCACCCGCTTCACCACCACGCCGAGCAGTTCTGTGATCGCATTGCCGACAGAGTTCTGGCTGATGGTAACAATCAATTTTCCTGCGTCACTGCGGTAGATAAGCTGCTTGAACGCAGGCTGCCAGCGGATGCTGTTCGCATAGTGCGCATCTTGGGTGCAGCGGTCACGCACTTTCTTGGCGGTCTTGAGGAAATCGTTGTTGAACAGCAGCACCTGCTCCACCTGCTTGGGGAAATACACATGCTCCGGCATGGCGGCGTTGCGGGTGGAGACCTGACCGAAAAAGGTCCGGTAGAAATCAAGGAATCCTTTCAATATCTGATCGTATTCCTGCCAGAAGCAGATATCTTTCAAAGCCTCTATCCCGCCTTGAACCTCCCAACTGGGAAGTCCTTGCGGATACCCAGTCAAGGCAATTTTTGCTGATTCCGCATCCGTTGCTTTGAGAATCTTCAAGTCCAATGATTTCTCAAAAAACTCTCGATACACCTGCGGAATATGCGATTCAAACAAGCTGTGCTGACCGCCGTCTGTCAGATTGGGATTGTTCATATCAGCCAGCTTTGCCTGCCGCAGCTCCTCCTTGCTGAAGACAATGAAATGATTATGCAACATGCGGATGCTCGGCACGCCCGGTTCGGTCAGCGGCCAAGTCGCATCCAAGCTGGCTTCACCAGCCAGAAGCAGCGACTCCTCTGGATCAGGGTATTGCTCCAGCATGTATTCGAGCATGATCTGATTCATTCTGTTCCAGACATGCTTGACGTTGTCAGGCAGCTGCGTGCGGCGCACCGGTCGTCCAAGGGGATTGAGAATGCACTTGGAGGTGTTGTAAATGATGGAGGCATCAAACTCCAAACTGTGCCCCAAGGCCTTGCGGTACAGCAGCAGATTTTCCGGGCTGATCAGCAGGCCGTTGTTCTGCACCAGATCGTTGAGATTCTCGGCACTGTTGAAGAATTCGTTCGGCTTCAGACCTTCCGGGACATTCAGCGGAATTGGTCTGTACGGGGTGATGATTTCTCGCGGGCCTGACTCTGTTCCTGTTAATCTCACGGTTCATTCTCCTTGTAACTATCAACAATATAGACTGAAGAGAGCGAAGTGTTCCTCAGCATCTCCGTTTTTTATCTCACCATGCACAGGCTTCTGCGCAACAAGGCGCGGACGCATTCCTCAGCTCAACATGAACTGTTTGAGCTGGCATCGTAGGAAACGGAGCGTGTTTTGTCAACAGGAAAGGTGAAGAATATCCTTATGAATTAGAGTGATAGTGCTCATGAGTCATATTCATAAGCACTGTCCAGTTTGAGTTGCAAGCGGTGTCGAGTTTGGCGCATCAATGCTTACTGCGCATGGAGCATTGAATCCGGGAAAATGCTCAGTGGTGCTGACGGATATTTAGCCTTCAGCCTCTTGATAAAGGTCTTCTCGGAACAGTCAGGTGTGTCATCAACTCCTGGTTCGCAGTAGGCAGCAATATCAGCCATCTTCCATTTGCCTTGCTGTTTATGAAAGAGTCCTGATACATCTTCATAATGGCCGCGTCCGTCACGAGACTGAGGGATAGTATGTATCCATGCCCAGCCTTGATCAACTTTGAGATAAGGCACCACAAACACCACATCCAATCCAGACATTCGTTGCACCACCTCCCGCAGCGCATCCAAAATTGCCTTGCGCTCAGGGTTGCCTGGCAATGGCGTATACGGGCCTGCGGCAAAGACAAGCGATGATGCAGTGATTGAGAAGGCGCAGAGCAACGCAGCTACTTTGTTTTTCATGGCGATCACCTTTCTTGCAAGAAGTCGTTGAGCATCTGTTGGTGCTGTTACTCAGCCAGCATAAGAGCCGGGACTGCTCCTGTCAACATGGAAACACACTAATGTGATGGAAGGTCGGAGCGCAGAGAACAGCCTAAACTGGATAACGCTTGTGAGATAAGCTCGATAGTGCTTGTGAGTCAAACTCACAAGCGTTTATGAGTTCAAGCCACAAGTGCTTGTGAGATAAAGTTACAAGCACTATCGAGTTTGAGTCGCAAGTGCGGTTGAGCTGGGCTGGGATATCACACGGAGGAAGGATGCGTGCTTGAGCTATCTTTAAATGGCCACAGAGCACGTGTTCGTGTTCCATTTTCATCAACTATGCAGCCTCTGTCTCCTTCTGGTGTTTTTAAGATAACTACTTGAAGAGGATTCGTGCTTGAAGAGGATGTTGCTTCAATAAATGGTATTTGTTGAAACTTAGCCAACTTGTTCTGCACGATAGTTTTATGGGTAGATATTCTCAGGCGGACACGTATGTCTTGGACGTAACCTGAGCGTCCGTTGTACTCGATTTGGCAAGGAGGGAAACCAAGACCAGATAATGGAAACGAAAACTCATGCACTCCATCTGTCTTGGAATATACAGCATCACGGAAGTCCTGTTGACTCATTACGTGGCGAACGATCTCATCTATTGTGAAGCTGATTTCACCTAAAGAAAAAGACGTATCCAGATGTGCTGCAAACAGTTCCCGATTGCCATCTCCGAACTCACATACAACAAAGCAGTCATACTGTAGTTCTAAGTCCGTAAGCATTGATTGTGACCCTAACATGGCAACAGGCCAGTCAGTCTCGCAGGCTTCTTCTATAGTAAGTGTCTCAATGTTGTAAAAGCGAGCCTTCTTAATTGCTGGTTTAGCGAATCCACTTCTTGAAACAAGGATAAGATTATCTGTTTCTATGTCATCATGCTTTGCACGCATCTCTTCAATCCAAGGAGTGCCGGCACGTCTTTTCCTGTCCCGCACCTCGACACCTATTTTCTTTGCTGGTGTAGTGATCAAGATATCTATTTCACGTTTTTCACCCGTCACTTTGTCCAGCATCATTGCTGACTCCTCAACATTTGTGTGCCCGTCAAGTGTCATGTGCAACAATGTTACAAGGCGTTGAAATGCATTAGTTCGTTTAGGCATGTTCTAACAAAGGGATAGCCAGATTCTATAGAGATGCTAATGGCATTTTATATGGAAAACAGCAACAAAACAAAGGCCAGATGAAACTATCCGGCCTTTTGTGTTCCCTCTACTTCACTTCCGCCTTCAAATGCGGGAAGAGAATCACATCCCTGATCGACGGCGAATCCGTCAGCAGCATGACCAGCCGGTCTATGCCGATGCCTTCGCCTGCCGCTGAGGGCATCCCGTACTCCAAGGCACGGACAAAGTCCTCATCCATTTCCGGGTGTATCTCCTCGTCGTTGCCGCGCTCCTCAATCTGCTTGACGAAGCGTTCGCGCTGATCAATCGGGTCGTTCAGCTCGGAGAAGGAGTTGGCGATCTCCCGCCCGGTGATGAACAGCTCGAAGCGGTCGGTGATGCTGGGGTCTGCCTCGTTGCGGCGGGCAAGCGGCGATATCTCCGCTGGATACGAGGTAATAAAGGTCGGGTTGATCAGCTTCTCCTCCACCAGCAGCTCGAAGAGGCCGGTGCGAGCCTTGCTTGGCCCGGAGTCCGGCTGCAAGTCCACCTTGTACCGCTTGGCCAGCTCCATCACCGCCGCGTCATCGCCCACCACTGCCGCATCCAAGCCCGCCACTTCGCTCAGAGCCTCAGTCATGGACAGCCGTCGCCACGGCGGGGCAAGGTTGATCGGCGTGCCTTGGTAGGTGATCTGCATCGAGCCGTTCACCTGCTGACAGATGGAGGAGATCATCTCCTCGGTGCAGTCCATCATGTCCTCGTAGGTGGCGTAGGCCTGATAGAACTCCAGCATGGTGAACTCCGGGTTGTGCCGGGTAGATAGCCCCTCGTTGCGGAAGTTGCGGTTGATCTCGAAGACACGCTCGAAGCCGCCGACCAGCAGCCGCTTGAGGTACAGCTCCGGGGCGATGCGCAGGTACAGCTCCATGTCCAGCGCGTTGTGGTGGGTGATGAAGGGCTTGGCCGCCGCGCCGCCGGGGATCGGGTGGAGCATCGGGGTTTCCACTTCCAAGAAGCCGCGCTGGCTGAGGAAGGCCCTGATCAGCCGGATGATCTCCATGCGCTTGCGGAACGTGCTGCGCACCTCCGGGTTGACGATCAGGTCAACATAGCGCTGGCGGTAGCGGGTCTCGACATCGGTCAGGCCATGGAACTTCTCTGGCAGCGGCCGCAGCGACTTGCAGATCATGTGCAGGCGCGTGGCCTCGATGGACGGCTCGCCGGTCTTGGTCTTGAACGGCCTGCCTTCCACGCCGACAATGTCGCCCGCGTCCCACTTCTTAAAGTGGCCGAACTGCTCCTCGCCGAGCACGTCCAAGCGGGCGTAGATCTGGATGCGGGAGGTCTCGTCCTGCAACTGAAAGAAGGCCGCCTTGCCGAACTTGCGTAGCACCATCACCCGGCCCGCTATGCGGCAGGACACGCCTTCCGGGGCGTGCGTCTCCGGCTCTAAGACCTCGGCCTGCGGGAGGATATCAGCAATATGCTGCGGGTGCTTGAAGTCGTTGCTGAACAGCTTCACGCCGTCGTCGGCGAGGCTCTGCGCCTTTTCCCGGCGCTGAATGAGGAGCTGATTTTGATTATCTATCATGGCTACACATTGAGGTTATGGCGCAAAAGTAGGGTTACAGCACTACAGCACGCCATAACCCTACACCTACACCTCGTGGATCAATACCGGTAATAATCAGGCTTGTACGGACCATCGGCATTTACGCCAATATAGTCTGCCTGCTCTTTAGTGAGGGTAGTCAAATGGGCGTTGATCTTCTGAAGATGCAGCCGCGCAACCATCTCGTCCAAACGCTTGGGCAAGAAATAAACCTGCTTCTCATAAAGATTGGAGTTATTCCACAATTCCATCTGCGCCAACACCTGATTGGTGAAGGAATTGCTCATCACAAAGCTGGGATGACCGGTAGCGCAACCGAGATTGACCAAACGACCTTCAGCTAAGACAATGATCCGCTTGTTATCTGGGAAGATGACATGATCGACCTGCGGTTTGATGTTTTCCCATTGCAATTCTCGGATGCTGGCGATGTCGATTTCCGAATCAAAGTGGCCGATGTTGCAGACAATGGCTTGATTCTTCATTACGTTCATGTGCGCCCGACTGATCACTCGCACATTGCCGGTGCAGGTAACGAAGATGTCGCCGATAGGCGCGGCCTCTTCCATCGTCATCACTCGGTAGCCTTCCATTGCCGCTTGCAGAGCGCAGATTGGGTCGATCTCAGTCACGCAGACTACCGCGCCCATGCTGCGCAGGGCGTGCGCACAGCCTTTGCCCACATCGCCATACCCTGCAATCACCGCCACTTTGCCCGCAATCATCACATCCGTAGCACGTTTGATCCCGTCAATCAGCGACTCGCGGCAGCCGTAGAGATTGTCGAATTTCGATTTAGTTACGGAATCGTTGACATTGATGGCTGGCGCGAGCAATTTGCCTGCCTTGGCCATCTCGTTCAGGCGATGCACACCGGTGGTGGTTTCCTCAGAGATACCCCGAATATCCTTCATCAGCTCCGGGTATTTCTCGTGCATGATTTGGGTGAGGTCACCGCCGTCATCCAAGATCATGTTAGGCCGCCAACCATCCGGCCCAAAAATGGTCTGCTCAATGCACCACCAAAATTCCTCTTCTGTCTCGCCTTTCCAAGCAAAGGTGGGAATGCCCGCTGCGGCCATTGCCGCCGCCGCATGATCTTGGGTGGAGAAAATGTTGCAGGAAGACCAACGCAGTTCCGCGCCCAGCTCGACCAGCGTTTCCATCAGCACAGCAGTCTGAATGGTCATGTGCAAGCAGCCACCGATCCGCGCTCCTTTGAGCGGCTTGTCTTGGCCGTACTCGGCTCGCAGGGTCATCAAGCCCGGCATCTCGGTTTCAGCAATGGCGATTTCCTTGCGGCCCCATTCGGCCAAGCCCATGTCAGCCACTTTGTAATCAGTCACAGCGTTGCTCCTTATGTAGTAATAGGTAACATACTTGTTATGTTACAGTATCTTTATTTTGTCGCCCTTCTCCTCAACTCTTCTTCCAGTGCCGCCCGCATGATCAATTCCGGCGCAGTCAAACCTGTCCAAATTCTGAACTGCTCCGCGCCCTGATAAAGCAGCATAGCCAAGCCGTCAATGGTGCGACAACCTGCGGCCTTGGCCTCGCGGAGCAGTCGGGTTTCTAACGGAGCATAGACGATATCCATGACAGCGGAAAATTGAGGCAAGATGCTCGACGGAACCACAATGCCGTTTAGGTCAGGCTCCATCCCAACTGAGGTGGTGTTGATGAACACATCTGCCGAAACCCAAGCGATATCTTCGCTCGACACAAATTCACAGCCTAACCAAGTGGCTAACTCTTTGCCACTTTCTGTTGTCCGATTTGTAATCACCACTTCCGCGCCTGCCTGAACCAAGCCGAAGCCGACCGCTTTGGCCGCGCCACCCGCGCCTGCCACCAAGATACGACTTTTTTGCAGATTGATTTTTGCTGCGGCCAAGGCGGCATTGGCTCCGATCCAATCGGTGTTAAAACCTCGGACGACGGTACGCTGTCCCTCCTTTCGCAAAAGCAAGGTATTCACTGCGCCGATTTTTTCAGCCACTGGGTCGATCTCATCCAAAAAAGGAATGACCGCTTCCTTGTGCGGTACGGTGATGCTGATTCCCTTGAAGCCCAGAGCGCGGAGACCGCTCATGGCCTGCCCGATGTCCGCAGCTTCCATTGGCACGTAAAGCCGATTCATGCCCATCAGGGTAAAGGCGGCGTTGTGCATCACCGGACTCAGCGAATGACGGACTGGGTTGCCGATAATGCCAAAGAGTTCAGTGCTGCCGTCAACGAAAGGCACCGTGTTTCACCCGTTTTTCAGAAGTAAGAGGGGAGATGCTGAGAAAATACAGAAAGTTGATGGGGAAAATATGCGTATTTCGACAGTTTAAGAAGGAATAAAAATCAGCGGCTTCGTAAGCCGAAGATTAAAACAGATCATCTGCTGGAAAAATAAAATTAAAACGGGAAGTAATCTATTATTTTTCAGCTCCGCTATTTTTTTGCTCCCCACTATATTCCCCACATTTTGCGCGCTTTTTTCTGTAGGAAAAATGCTACTGCATAAGCAGAAAAGTGGCCAGCTGAACTACCTATCTCTATTTGAATCTAACCAGATCAGACTGCCTCCGGCAAGATATTTCTTGAATAATTGTGCAAATTCATTACGATAACTGCCAGTTGACGAATTGCTATCAAGCAGCCAAGCAGCGGATGCGCAAAATGCCCCAGAATCAATTTCCAAGACACAGGCAATACGTTTCTTCGCGTCTTGCTTTAAATCAATTTAAAGCCTAATTATGAGCTGCTTAAGTGGTGCTGTTTTTATCTTACTGTTATTGCAAAAGAAAAAATTATCGCAGCAGCGCGTTCAGCTCCCGTAGCCGGGCCACGGAAATCTGGCCCCGGCGCGGTGGCCTGCGCGTCGCTCAGGCAGGCGT
>JAGIXO010000047.1 GCA_026122915.1 Candidatus Electronema nielsenii
TCTGCCCACGCTTTCCCCGCCGCTATATTTTCCTTCCCCTGCTCCAGCAAAAAATAGAGCGTTGGCACGACCACCAACGTCAGAAAGGTGGCTGCCAGCAGGCCGAAGCTAACTGCAACCGCCATTGATTGCCAGAACTGGCTGGACTCACTGACCCAAGACATGGTGAGGTTGCGGAAATCATAGGATACGCCGGTGATCATTGGCACGAGACCAAGAATAGTGGTGATCGCAGTCAGCAGCACAGGCCGTAAGCGGGTAGCGCCGGCCAGCACCACTGCCTCGCGGACAGCAAAGCCGTTACTTCGCAGCTGGTTGGTATAATCGATCAGCACAATGGCGTTATTCACCGCTACACCTGCCAACGAAATCACGCCAATACCGGTCATGATGATACCAAAAGGCATTTGGTAGAGCATTAGGCCAAAGAACGCACCACCCATCGACAACACCACCGAAGTCATGATCAGGAAAGGCTGACTGATTGAATTGAATTGCGTGACGAGAATCAGGAAAATGAGCAGCAGGGCGACGGCAAATGCTTTGCTGAGGAAAGCCTGCGATTCCTCCTGATCTTGATTTTCACCAGTGAAGGTAATTTTGTAGCCGGGCGGCAGCGGTATCTGGGCCAGTAGTTTCTCAGCCTGCATCCGCACCACCGAGCCAGTGACTTTGGTCTCATCAACATTGGCCTTCACCGTCACCACTCGTTCGCTGTTGATCCGACTGATGTTGCCCACTGAGCCGGTAATATCAACGGTGGCCAAGGTAGAAAGCGGCACGGCAATACCACTTGGCGCGGGAATCAAGAGGCTGCGCAGCACATCAGCGTGCCGCCGCTCCGCATCGGGGAGCTGCACAGTGATGTCATAGTCGTCGTTACCTTCCCGGTAGGAAGAGACCGCCAAGCCGTTATAGGCCGATTTGAGGGCAAAACCGATCATACCGCTGCTCAGGCCGAATAAGGCTGCTTTTTGTCGGTCGATTGTAACGCGTACTGAAGGTGTACCTTCAATATAGTTATCCCGAATGTCCTCTACATGAGGCAGTTTTTCCAGCACTTTTTTAATCTCTTTGGCAAGACTGCCTATGACAGCAAAGTTGTCACCAGCTATTTCAAGATTGATCGCTGCACCGGTGGGTGGCCCTTCCGCCTCCAAGGCCACCGTGAGCTTGGCACCGGGGATATTGGCAATCCGTTTCCTGATTTCCTCTACAGTGTCATTGCTCGACTGCGAGCGATCAGCCAGATCAATAAAACGGATGCCGATATAATTTGGCGTGTTAGCCTCAAAAGCCGAGCTGCCGCTACTGGCTGAAACAGCGCGGGTGTAGATGATCTTTATATTTTCCAAATCGCTCGGCCCAGTGACAGTTTGCCCGGTTTTTAGACGATGCTCTTTGGGCTGAAAGGCTTGAGCATGACGGCTGTCAAGACTGCCTTTTTCTCCACCACCACCCGCTACAGCGATCTCTACTTGGCGGAGAATGCTGTCGATGTATTCTAAATCAGCACCTTCTGGCACATCAACATTGACATAAATGCCCTTGGGATCAGTAGCCGGGAAAAATTCCACCGGCGTTTTCAGACCAACTTCCAAGAGCCAGCCCTGTACCATAAAAACCATCAGCAGTGCTGTTCCAAAAATCAACACAAGAGGATGACGAAGAAAAAAACGCAGCTGACCTGCATACGTGCGCAGGATGAATCCTTTAATTTCAAGTGGTTTTTCCCAAGGAACTTCCTCATCAGCTGCTTTGCGTCGCCGCGCTTTTTTTGAGCTTTTCATGAACAGCGAGGCAAAGGCCGGATTGATCACTAAGGCAACAAAGAGACTGGCAGTCAAGGTGATGATCAAAGTTAAAGGCAGGTAGCCCATAAATTCACCCATAAGACCGGGCCAGTATAGCATCGGCGCAAAAGCAGCTAAGGTAGTCAACGTGGAACCAATCACGGGCATGGCCACTTCCGAAGTTCCTTTTATGGTCGCTTCCACCCTGCTTGCGCCCTGTTCCATAAAACGGTAGATGTTCTCGATAATGACGATGGCGTTATCGACCAGCATTCCCAGAGCTAAAATCAGGCTGAAAAGGACAACCATGTTTAAGGTAATCCCCAGCATCTGAAGAATGGTGAAAGAGAGCAGCATAGAAAAAGGAATAGCGAGACTGACCATCACCGCATTGCGGAAACCCATGCCGAGAAAAACTACCGCCAGCACCAACACTAAGCCGGTAAGGATGTTGTTCTCCAAATCCGCCACCATAATTTCGGTGTCTTTAGCCTTATCTAATACCTTCGTGATGTCAGTATCCTTCGGCCAAGCAGTCTTGCGTTGGTTGATAATATCCTGTACGGCTTGAGCAATGGCGATGATGTTTTCTCCAGCCCGTTTTTTTACCGCGATGTTAACCGCTTGCCGACCGTTCATCCGCGAACGACTGGTCTCTTCCTTGAAGCCATCCAAGACCGTGGCTACTTCTTTGAGATAGACCGGCTGGCCTTTGTGGGTGGTCAGCACGAGATTGTAAATTTCCTCTGGAGTGGCAAATTCGCCCGGTACGCGGAGCTGAAATTTGCCATCACCCAGATGAAGAACGCCGCCAGAGGTGTTGCTGTTTTCGCTTTGAACAGCGGTTTGGAGCGAATTGATGCTCAAACCATAGTGTGACAGCTTTTCTGGCGAGACCTCAATACGAATTTCCCGTTCTTGGCCACCGGTAATATTTACTTCCAGCACACCTGGTACTGCCTCAATTTCATCTTCTAAGTCATCGGCAATTTCCTTTAGACAGTGCAAGCCGCAAGTGCCGGAAAGTGAAAAGACCAGAATCGGCATTTCCGAGATATTGACCTCAAAAATACTGGGATCATCTTCTAAATCAGTAGGTAGCTCGCCCTTGGCTTGATCGACCTTGTCTTTGACCTTGCGCAGGGCATCGTCGATATCAATACCAGTAGTGAACTCGACATCAATCAGTGACTCGCCTTCAGAACTGACCGACTTAACGTTCTTTACTCCGTCCAATCCCTTGAGCTTGTTCTCAATCTTGATCGTGACCGAGGTTTCCATATCGCCGGGAGCCACGCCCCGATAAATAGTGGAAACAAAGACATGCGGAATGCTGACATCCGGCTCTGCCTCTCGCGGCAGAGTCAGATAGCTGTAGGTACCCATGACCAAGATGAGAGCGGCCAGCACCATCACCGCGATATTCTGCCGGACTGCGGTGTCGGAAATGATCATGGCAGCAGCTCCTTCATGTCAGTGACAGACTTTACTGCCTTAATTTTCTGGCCATCTTCCACGCTGCGGTGGCCTTCAATAATGACCTTGTCGCCTGCTTGCAGACCGCTGTTAATCAGCACCTGCCAACCTTCCAAAAAGCCGGTAGTCACGACTCGTCGCCGCGCTATCCCATTTTCATCAACATAAACGAACTGCTCGTTGTTTCTCGAAATAACGGCATAAAGTGGTACAGCTAAGGCCTGCTCTTGCGCTGTCTTGATGATCTCAGCTCGAACCAGCATTCCCGGTAAAATGCGATGGTCTATGTTGATCAGAGCTAATTCTAAACGATATACATGCGCTGAAGATTCTGGCGCGACAGCGAAATAATGAACCGGTGCAGCAATTTTTTTTCCACCTATAGCCTGCACTACCACCTCTACCTCATGCAATTGGCGCACCGCTGCCGCATCAGATTCAGGGATAGAAACCACTGCCTTAACTCGATCAATTTCTAAAATTTCGGCTATCTGCGCCGGGGCTAACGAATTGACTAAGAGGCCAACTTCCGCATCAAGGCGGCTGATCACTCCAGCCATCGGCGCGGTGATCTGACAGCGAGAAAGCCGAAGTTCCGCTTCTTCCAAATGAGCTTTGGCTTGGCGGAGCTGATTCTGCTGTTCATCCAAGTTGGCTTGAGTGGCAATCCCCTTGCTGCGCAGATTCTCGTTGCGGGCAAGATTGATCTGGGCCAACTCGTAGGCGGCTTTGGCTGCATCTAAGGTGATTTGGTAGTCCTTGGTTTCGATTCGGGCAATCAGCTGCCCTTTTTTTACTCGCTCACCTTCACGAACAAAAATTTCCTCGATGCTGCCGCTCACCTTAGCCATCAGCTGTAGCTGCGTCCACGCCTCTACTTTGCCGGGCAGATTGATTTTATCCCGCATCACGGTCGGTTTAAGTTGCAGCGTAACCACGTTGATTGGCGGAGTTTCGACCGCCGTGGCGTTTTTTAGCTCCTCTTCCAGCATTGCCCTTTTTTCTTTGATCTTTTCATTAGTCAACGCGGCAAGGCCAAGCAGCAACAGGATGAAGAGAAAGCCGGGCAGATTATGCAGAAAAAACCAGACGATTTTCCCGCGCAAGGTTCTGGGTTCAGGCGTATTCATAATTTTTCAATCTCGTCCTTTTGGTTTCAAGCCAACTAATGCTTGGCTGAACATAACTTGGAGGGCAACACGGACATCTTCTTCATTGGACAATCGCCCGGAATACCAAGCAGAAAGGGCCATTAAATAAAGAGCGTAGAAGTGGCCACAGGTCATAGTTAGCTCAATATCTTGCCGTAGCTGCCCTTTTTCTTGCGCCTCTTTGAAAATGAGAACAAAGAGCTGAATGAATTGCTCTTCAATCTCCTGCGATTTTTCACGAGCCAAGGCTTTGGGAAAAATCATTTCGCGCATCAGAGTACGGCCAAATTCTTTATTCTTGGTGATATAGCGGAATTCATACATGAAAATCAGGAGCAACTTTTCCTCCAGCAGCGCATCTAAAGGAATTTTCTGCTGAAGTTCGAGATGCAGACAAGCCAATTCCTCTTCGGAAAAGGCCAGCAGAATGTCGCTTTTTGAGCTGAAATAGGAATAAATTGTTCCTTTACCAACTCCAGCAGCACGTGCCAGCGCAGCAATACTGGTGTTTTCGTAGCCTCGCTCGCCAAAGAGAGTGATGGCAGCATCCATAATGGCGGCTTTGGTTTCCTGTTTCTTTTGCTCCCGCAATCCTGCCATAATCTGTCCTTGAAGAGAAAATAACGGTTTCGGTCGAATTTGACCCCAGTCGAATTTTACGAATTTTTGCAGTTAGGGTCAAATAAAAAATGACTACGGTCAAGTTTTGCTTAAAAACACTTCACAGTTTCTTTGCTGCAAAAATTCCGTTTTTTGACGCATTAGAGCCTTTAGATGAACGCGCAAATCAGTTACCATGTTTTTGTATAAAAAATCTGTCTAAGCCTTGGCAGATTACTGATTTTAGAGTAGCATTTAATTCGTGCTGTTAACCCACCCATCAAAAAGAGGAAACCATGTCCACCCCGCCCAAAAAACACGACTGTCCCATACTCAATCTCATCAAAGGCTGTGGCTGCCAGAGCAACACCACGTCCTCATCATGCTGTGGTGATGACCACAATCATCCGCATGACCATGTAACAAGTTCTGGTAATCAAGAGAAACACAGTCATTCTCACGATCATGCGCATGACAGTAGCCATACGCACAGTCATGAAACAGCCGCTGCGTCAACTCCTCCTGTCGCTGCTCCCGACGAAGCTACTGAGAATGACGCAGCACCCACTATCAGCGCAGAGCAAGAAAAGGAGCTGCTGGCAGACTTGCAGGACTTCGATAATAACCCAGCGGAATTCATGGATCGCTCACCGCGCAAACGAGTGGAGCAGGCAGGTGGCACGGACACGAATCTTCCTTTCTTTGACCAAGCTGCTATCGACAGCAAAGCCTATGTTGGTGCCCGTGATGAGCTGCGGACTCATTTTGATGCTAATGATCCAGACCGTGCCACTCGTGCCGCCTTTGCTGCTAACGATCTGGCGCAGAACTTGGTGGACAGCTACAGCTACACCAGTTTGCAGAGTATGCAGGCGAACAACTTGATGAATGTTCGGCTGAATAACCAGCCTTGGTCAGATGACTACTGGGCGATATGCCGAGGTATCCTTGGCAAGCGCTATGCTGATCCCGGCTTTCCTAATTCTTATGATTGGAACACGTGCCATAACTACGTGGTGAGCCGCCCAGCTGCCTCTGTTCTTACGAGCGGCAGCACAACAGCGATTAACAATCTCTCGCCTTCGGAAAAATACGACATCTTAGTCGGCGATAGCAACTACACCCTAACAAAAAAAATGTGGGCTGAAGGGGCTAAATTTGGAGGCAACGTCGCTCCTTGGATGGGCATTTGCCACGGTTGGGCACCTGCCAGCTACATGTTACCTCGTCCGACCAAGGCCATCACTGTGCTGGCGGCGGATGGACACACCCAGCTGACCTTTTATCCTTCCGATATCAAAGGACTTGCCTCTCTGCTCTGGGCTAATGCCAGCCCTATAGGCGGCAAGTTCATCGGTGGCCGCTGCAATGTTGAGAATCCAGCCAGAGATATCAATGGTCGCTTGATTGAGGCCGCCTGTTTTGACACGAACCCCGGTACGTGGCATCTCGCTATGGTCAACCAGATCGGTGCGTCCAAACGCAGCATGGTGATGGATGTGACCTTTGATTATGAGGTTTGGAATCAACCAGTGCTGGGCTATAGATACCGCCATTTTAACCCGCAAAGCATGACCTATCAAAGCTCGCTGACTGCCGCTGCTGTGCCGAGAGCTAACTACACCAGAGACAAGTTCCCCTCATACCACAGCAGCCAGACTGTCAGCATTGTCGGCATTGAGATGTTTGTTTCTTATATGGTGGAGACCAAGCCCAGTCACAACTCATCAGACAGCCCCAGCAGCGACGCGATCACTGAAGTTAAATATATGTACGACTTGGAGCTAGATTTTTCCGGCAAGATCATCGGCGGCGAATGGCGTATGCTGGAGCATCCTGATTTCCTCTGGACTCCGACCAAAGGCAGCAGAGCAAGAACTAACTATGAACCCAGCGGAACGTGGCAGAGCGGTCAGTCTGTACCTTCCTCGTGGAGATCAGCGGCTGTTTCCGCCTCAAACGCAGCCAAGCCCGCACCATTGGCTGCAATTGTCGAGCGACTGATCAGTATGTCCAACAGCTAACCACCGTGTAACCCACCGTGTAACAGAAAAGCCTGTGCGACTCAAGTTGCACAGGCGTGCTTTTTCTTATGATAAACTTCAGGCATAGGTGTTGGATGATGTCTAATAAGCAGCATTACGCTCTTGTCATTGGCATCAATGACTATCCTCTGAGTGGACTTGAGCCACTTAAAGGGCCAGTCAACGATGCCAATGATTTTTATACTTGGCTCTGCGACCCAAAAGGTGGCAATCTGCCCACCGAAAATATTCGGCGCATAGTCTCTTCCGATTACCCTGCGCACGCTGCTTGCCCAACTCCAAACCAAGTGGAAGCCCTGTTTGAGCCGTTTATTTCCGATTATTATGACGGAAAAAAAGAAGGCGAACGACTTTACATTTTTGCGGCAGGCCACGGTTTCGGCGATCCTAACGATATGGGCAAAACCGCCCTTTATGCGGCCAATGTCAAAAATATGTTTCCGTGGCACATCGCGGTGACAGAGTACGCCGAATGGCTCCGCCGCCATGCGGTCTTTAATGAAATTGTCCTGATTATGGACTGCTGCCGCACTATTAATGTGCCGCATCAAATTAGAGAACCACAGTATGTGACCCTCCAAGGCAATGTGAATGCTGATAAAGTAAAATGCTTTTATGCCTTTGCCGTGGGGAGCGGCAGAAAAGCCCGTGAGCGACTGTTTGAAGACGGCAAAAACGCGGGCATCTTCACCAAAGCTTTTTTAGATGCTTTGAGAAACGCTCGGCCAGTGCAGGGTGTAGTTACAGGACAAGCACTGAAAGACTATATTCATAACAGCATTTCTCGGTTTGCAGGCGACCATGAAGCCGAGCCGCCGGAAATCGACCTTGATTCTAACCAAGACATCAGCTTCTTCAAGCGCAAGTCAGCTAGCACGATGCCGGTCATGGTCAATATTCAGTCCTACAGCGATACGGATATGCTCATTCTCTATGACGGTTTGTCTCAAAAAATCAGGCAGGAAGCGGCAACAGCTTCAGTGATGACGCTGGATTTAGAGCCAGGGATATACAAAGTCAAAATCGGCAACACGGGCCGTGAGAAATTTTTCGAGGTGCCGAACAATGAGCAAATCACCGTCTGAGCAGATTACCCTGACCGTCAGGGCTGCGGACAGCATGACCGAAGTTTTTCTTGTAGACAGCCGCTTTGAGCTGATTGCCAACGGCATCGGCAGGGCAGAGATTGCGGTTGCGCCGGGTCTGTACAAGGCCCGCTTCCGGGTTGGCCAAGTGCAAACCGATAGCCTGTTTGAGGTAAAGGCTGGCGGAGCAAGCAAGATTTTTAATGGTACGGCAGTGCAGTTCGCTTCGCCAGTGCCAATGCCGCAAACGCTGACCTACCGGCAAGCCCAAGCTGAGGCTGCGCAGCAGCTGTCCCGCGTAATCAACCTAAAACAAGGCAGCGGCAGTCAGCTCTTTCTTTTCCTCCGGGGATTAACAACAGAAGCCTCCCGTCCGTGGGTAGGCGTATCGCTGCATGATCTCAGTGGTAAGCAGTTGGCAGAAGCAGGGCAGGGTACCTGTGATACGGCTAACTGCTTCTGCGGCCTGAACATCGAGCTTGAACCGGGTACGTACCGTCTGCGGGTGGAGGAAGAGCCGGGCGAAATCTACGAGATGTTTATAGTCACGCTGGCGGGCTGGCAGACGCAGGTCTTTGCCTTGGCAGAAACCTCGTGGCAGCCGGGTGTGCAGGCAGTACGAGCCGCGCTACCGGATGCCGCTGTGCTGATGGCAGAAATCGACAAGGGGTTTGATCCGACTAACCCAGCGGTGCGCCAAACCGAGCTGCTTCGACTTGGTCTGATGCACGGACGCAAGATTCTAACGGAAATAGGGCTGAAGAATCTGTTAGCCGGAACATTAAATCCGATGAATGCGGTTTTTATCGCTCATCTGCTGGCTCGGCGGGAGGATGAAGTTCTTCAGGCGTTGGCAGTGGATTTGGTCGGACACATCGACAGCAGCTTGGCCGCGCATCCTGATTTGCGAGCCGCCTTACTCGTACCGCAGTTCGTTACCAGCAACGAAACGCCGCCTATCTTTACCGCGCCGCCTATGCTCAACAGCAGTTGGCAGCTCATCACGCAGGCTGTTGACAAGGAAAAGGCAGTAATTCCATCTGGCTCACTCAACGAGCAGATCAAGGCCGGGGTGTTGAACACCGCGCTCTGGTTGTTGCATCGACTACCGTAAGCATGGGCTTTCTTTGAAACATCAGTAGCTTTATGGTCTATACCCTGAGGAGCCTCTTCAGGGTACCTATAAACCAACGAAGGAGGGAACAGCGATGTCTAAGGAATTGCATGATCAGATCAACGCGGAGCTAAAGGCATTTAACGAAAACCCGGTTGCATTCATGAATCGGCGGCCTATCAAACAGGAGGAGCAGCCCGGTGAAAGCGGCGGCGCAGCTCCGCTTTTCAACCCAGCGGCTTTAGCGCGGCACGATGACATTGCGGCCCGCGACCTCCTGCGGCAGCACGCAGCAGACTCTGGTAAGTTAGATGAGCAGGCCAGATCACTTTTCATGAATAACGACCAAGCCGATCAGCTCACCGATACCTACAGTCACACCGGCCTGCGGAGCATTGAGGACAGCGGTTTGATGAGCGCACGACTGGCGGAATCGCCTTGGTCAGACGACTATTGGGCCATTTATCTCGGTGTGCTGGGCAAACGCTACGCTGATCATGGATTTCCTAAGTCTTTAGACTGGAAAGTGAACTTTGACTACATCCAGCGCAACCCGGCTGCGGCTGTCCTTGCCAGCGGTAATCAAGATGCGATCAACCGACTCTCGCCCTCAGAGAAGTATGACATCCTCGTTGGTGATACAAGTTATTCTCTGACCAAACAGATGTGGGAGGAAGGCAGGGGATATTATGAGAGAAATGGTCATGTCGAAACGTGGATGGGCATCTGCCACGGCTGGGCACCTGCGGCCTACATGCTGCATAGGCCGGTCAATTCGGTCAGGGTGCTGGCAGCAGACGGCGCAACCTCGCTGACCTTTTATCCTTCTGATATCAAAGGTCTTGCCTCGATGCTTTGGGCCAAAGCATCGCCAAGGGTCAAATTTATCGGTGGTCGCTGCAATGAGAAAGACCCCAGAGTTGACCCGCAAAGTGGACGCATCCTTGCCCAAAACTGCTTTGACACGAACCCCGCCACGTGGCATCTGGCGATGGTTAACCAAATTGGTGTGTCCCAGCGCAGCATGGTCATGGACGCGACCTTTGATTACGAAGTGTGGAACCAGCCGGTGCTGGGCTATAGTTGCACCTATTTCAACCCAGCCACCAAGTCAACGGTTAATTCGCTCGCAGCAGCCACGGTTGCTAAGGCCGCCTTTACTGATGACAAATTCGCCGCTTATCGAGGGCAACAGACTGTCAGTATTGTTGGCGTTGCAATGGAGGTTTCCTACATTGTCGAGACCCAGCCTCGCAGCAGTTCCCAGACGGCCAGCAGCGTGATCGGGTGACAAAAGCCAGATATCTCTATGATCTGGAGTTGGATTTCTCTGGCAAGATCATTGGCGGTGAATGGTATCAGAACGCTCACCCTGATTTTCTCTGGACTCCGGCAAAAGGTGTGCGTGCTTTGCCGCCTTGGGAATCGCGCAATGCTCCTTTGGTTCCTGAGGCTTGGCAGGAAGGTCAGTCAGTACCGGACATGTGGCGACAAATCGCTACCATTACCTCTGAGTATTCTAAAGTGCCGCTGGCTGTGATCACTGAGCGGCTGATTCAGTTAGCAAACCGCTGAAACGAACCTGCCTTGGATACGGAATTGCTCTGTGTCCAAGGCAAGGCTGACTGCGTTCTTCCCGCCTTTTTTTCCTCTTGTCAGCATAATTGCACTACTGCAATCAAAAGGCATCCCGTATAATAGCCCTCATACTATACTGTGGTAGAATTAAATCTGCACGGGAGATAAACCGGAAGGCGGAGAAAATATGTGGAGAATTACAGCAATTATTCTGCTGGCAGCATGGCTACCGTTCGGCTGCGTCTCGGCAGGTGAACAACGGGCGGCGTGGGCGGCTAAGGCAACTTTTTCTGCGCCCACAACAACGTTCTGCTGGCCTTTAGCTGAGTTTAGATACTCGCTCAACCGGCCCACAGGTGCTTGGCTGGCATCACGAGGAAGGAATTCCCATCATTTGGGTGTTGACATGTTTGCACCGATTGGACGACCGGTACGGGCGATTGCCGACGGCGTGGTGCATGACATTTCCACCAGTGGCTGGGGAGGTGGCAATGTCGCTATTATGGTCAAGCACCGGTTAGCTGATGGCCGCTGGTTCATCGCCTTGTACGGACACATCAGAAACACCTTCGGCCTGCGGAAGGGCAGCAAAGTGCGGGGATGCAGTACCATCGGACTGATCGGGCCGTATCGCTGCGGCTCACATGTCCATTTTGGTGTTATTGCACCCGGCAGACTGCCGCACGCTCCCTATGGCACCAGCAAGAAGTATAACCACAACAACTTCATTAATCCGGTCCGTTTTCTTCAAACCGGCCAGCCAGAAGTGCCGGGCAAGGATCAGGAGCCTGAAACACCGATAGGCAACGACGAGCAGGCAGCAGAGGCTGCCGTGTCGCCACAGTGTGCTGGGCAGAATTTAGCAGAGGGATCAGAGGAAGAAGACAAGCTCCTCCAAGATGTTCTCGCCATAGGGGAACCAGAGGAGGAGCAAGTTAACAAAGTCAAGCAGGTAAGCAGCACGAAGAAAAGTCGAAAGCCTGACAAAGCAAAGCTGACGAAAAAGACACAAAGCAAAAAGAAGAAGGCAGTAGCGCGTTCAACAAAATCCAAACGCAAAGAAGTTAAACTGATAAAAGCTCAGTCAAAGCGTTCTCTATCTGCTTCTGC
>JAGIXO010000048.1 GCA_026122915.1 Candidatus Electronema nielsenii
GCCGTTCGGTCAATGTGCGACCACGGCGGCTTGTAGGTTGACAGCGCGGCGATGTGGGGTTTGACTTTGAGCATGATTATTTTTCTATATTAAAATCTGCGGCTACTCGCTATTGGCGTATAAGAAAATGCACTATAAGTGCTATCTTTATAACCGCTCGTACATTCATTGCATTGCCAATAGCCATTTTTCCCGGGCGATTGAAGTCGAATTAACTTTTTATTGCTATCGTAACATCGCTGGCAATACGGGCCATCTTTTTCACCATTCTCCTTTGCAAAGAAGTAATACGGGGTTTCCCATAATATATGGCCCTGTTTCTCTAACTGATCTTTAAGCAGGTTGATCTCTGTAGCTCTTTTAGGGAGGATATCTTTAAACTTTGCGATCTCAACTTTCGCATCAACAAGATTATCGATCAAATCTGCTAACTTTAACTTCACCTCTGTTAGTCCAATAAACCGCTACGTTGAGCAATAAAACAGAGCAGTAGCCCAAATGCTAAGGCAGTCAGGCCCATAGTTCGCAATTTGTCAGGATGCGCTTCAGCTAACTGCCGGAGCCACTGCTGCATTGCTTCGGGAAAGGCCATGTAGGGAATGCCTTCAAAGATCAGCACCAAGCCGATCAGCGTAATCAGTGTTTTCATAGGTGCCAGCCTACCAAAAGAAAGATGCGGTTGCAATCATCATGCAAACATATTGACAAACAGCGGCAGAAAAAAGTAATCTCGGCAACAGTCAGTCGCGCAGCTGGTTGCTCTGCGGCTGTTTTTTATGGACTTCAGGCATCGACAGAGAAATGACACATACAGAAGCTCCCGCATCACCACGCTACAGCGAGGCCGGGGTGGACATCGACAAGGGCAACGCCTTTGTTTCCCGCATCAAAAATATCGTCCGCGAGACCCACAGCCGCACGGTGATTGACGATATCGGCGGCTTTTCCGGTCTGTTCAGCATCGGCAACGCCAACTTGAAAGACCCAGTGCTGGTGGCCTCCACTGACGGCGTGGGTACCAAGCTGAAAATTGCTCATTTGTGCAACAAACATGACACCATCGGCATCGATTTGGTGGCGATGTGCGTGAATGACGTGATCGTCTGTGGGGCAAAACCACTCTTTTTTCTCGATTACTTTGCCTCTTCTTCGCTGGATTTGGAAGTAGCTACCGACGTGATCAAAGGCATCGCCGCAGGTTGTAAGCAGGCCAGCTGTTCGCTGATCGGCGGCGAGACCGCTGAAATGCCCGGCATGTATCAGCCCGGCGACTACGACTTAGCGGGCTTCACGGTCGGCATCTGCGACCGCGACGCGATCATCGACAAAAGCAGCATCCGGGCGGGTAATAAAATCATCGGTTTGGCCTCTTCTGGTCTGCACTCCAACGGCTTTTCCTTGGTACGCAAGATCGTGTTCGAGGAGCTGGGTTTGAACGTAACCGATCAGGTGGCAGAACTCGGCTGTACACTGGGTGAAGAGTTGCTCAAACCGACCCGCATTTACGTGGCCAGCGTTCTCCGGGTGCTGCGCAATCACAAGATCAACGCGATGGCGCACATCACCGGCGGCGGTTTCTTCGACAACATCCCCAGAGTGTTACCGGAAGGCTGCAAAGCGGTGATTGAAAAAGGCAGCTGGGACCTGCCGCGTA
This sequence comes from Candidatus Electronema nielsenii, assembly GCA_026122915.1. GTDB lineage: Bacteria > Desulfobacterota > Desulfobulbia > Desulfobulbales > Desulfobulbaceae > Electronema > Electronema nielsenii. The sequence continues at coordinate 1,655 of JAGIXO010000048.1, forward strand.
TTTTTCCCTTTTTGCAAAAAAAAGGCAAGGTTTCAGAAACGGAGATGTACCGCACCTTTAACATGGGCATCGGCATGATGGTGGTGGTCAACGAAGCGGATGCGGAGCCGGTCATGCAGCAGTTCCGAGCAATGGGCGAACAACCCTTCTTGATCGGCGAAATCGCTGCGGCCAAAAAAGATGAGGCGCAAGTGGTGATCAAGGGGTTGGACGTTTAAGCCAAACACTGCGGCGGGTCAGTCGCCGCAGTCCGTTGCATCTCCCTTGATCTTGCGGATGCCGTGCTCTAAAGCAGGTAACACCGCGTGCAGATTCTCTTTTGCCGCCCTTTCGCTGCCTGGCAGGTTGATGATCAAGCATTGTCCCCGAATCCCGGCTATGCCCCGCGACCAGACTGCTTGCACGGTTTTAGCCAAGCTGGCTTGGCGCATGGCTTCGCCGATGCCGGGTACCTCCCGCTCAATCACCCGCCGGGTAGCCTCTGGCGTGTGGTCAGAAGGAGAAACCCCAGTACCACCGGTGGTGACGATCAAATCAAGCCGCTTCTCGTCCGCCCATTCCAGCAACGTGGAGACAATCAACTCCTCGCAGTCAGGAATGATTTTATACGCCGCAAGAGTGAACCCCTGTGCGACCAGCATTTCCTTCAGCAGCGGCCCGGCGGTATCCTGTCGCTCGCCGCGTGACCCTTTGTCGCTCAGAGTGAGAACGCCACAGATGTAGGGGACTTGGTTCATGTGCATAAATCCTCAGTTTATGATCCACGTCTATCATGAAACTATAGACAGCGATGATGCTCCTCATTATAACCTTTCCAGCAAGAACCTTTAACGACTTCCAGCAATGACACAACTCCTTTTTGAAATCGGCACGGAAGAAATCCCGGCCAGCTACATTCGGCCCGCGCTGGCCTTTTTGGAGCAGACCGCTCAGGACAAATTCAAGGAACTCGGCCTTGCTTTTGGTAAGGTGCGCAGCGCAGGTAGCCCGCGTCGTTTGACCCTTGCGGTTGATGGCTTGCAAGCGCAGCAGCAAACCCGGCGGCAGGAGCATGTTGGCCCAGCCAAGCAGGCCGCCTTTGATGCGAACGGGCAGCAGACCAAGGCCGCTTTGGGCTTTGCCCGCTCCAGAGGCATCGCGGTTGAGGAGCTGCACATCATCGCCACGCCCAAGGGCGAGTACCTGATGGCCGTGGAAGAAATCCAAGGTCGCGCCACTGCTGAACTGCTGCCTGCTCTGCTGGAGGAGCTGCTTCGCGCCATTCCTTTTCCTAAATCCATGCGTTGGGCGGACAGCAAATTGACCTTTGCCCGGCCTGTGCAGTGGCTGCTGGCCTTGTACGGCGGCAAAGTGGTGGATGTGGTCGTGGAAGACCTGCGGGCTGGAAACACGACGCTTGGCCACCGCTTCTTGAATCCTGCTCCGGTGCAGGTGACGAGCTTTGAGGATTATCTTGAGCAGCTGGCAGCAAAATCGGTGTTTGCCGATATGGACAAACGGCGAGAGATGGTTGTGGAGGAGGTCAAAAAGGCCGTACGCGAGCAGGCTGGAACAGAAGCTGTGCCGCTGATCGATGAGGGCTTGCTGGATATCGTCACCAATCTGGTGGAAAAGCCGCACGGTGTCTGCGGTACCTTCGATCAAAAATTTCTTGCCCTACCTGCCGAGGTGCTGATCACCTCGATGCGCGAGCATCAGAAATATTTTCCAGTGGCCACTCGCAGCGGCAGGCTGTTGCCTTATTTTGTCGCAGTCAACAACACTGCTATTGCCGACTGCGCGCTGGCGGTCAGCGGCCATCAGCGCGTCCTCCGCGCTCGCTTGGAAGATGCCCTCTTTTTCTTCAACGAGGACAAGAAAAAGCCGTTGGCAAGCCGCATGGACGGTTTGGCTGGAATAATTTTCCAGCACAAGCTGGGCACGATGGCCGAGAAGAGCGGGCACATCGCGGTGCTGACCGCTTATCTTGCCGATCAGCTTGCCCCGGCTTTGAAGACAGATGCCCTGCGGGCAGCGGAGCTGGCCAAAGCCGATCTGCTCACCGCGATGGTGGGCGAATTCCCCACCTTGCAAGGCATCATTGGCCGGGCGTATGCTCTGCTTGATGGGGAAAAGCCAGAGGTGGCCGAGGCTATCCGTGAACATTATTTGCCAGTGCGGGCAGGCGGCGAGCTGCCGCATTCGCTGATTGGCGCGATGGTGGGCAGTGCTGACCGAATTGACACCATCATCGGCTGCTTCGCCATCGGCGAGCGACCAACCGGCAGCAAGGATGCCTTTGGTCAGCGCAGATTAGCTCTCGGCCTGATCAACATCATCCGCAGCCTGAACCTGCGGCTTTCGCTCGTGGAATTAGCAAAGCAGGCATTGAACGGATATGTAGGCAAGATCGAGCCGAAGGCAGATACGTTGGCTGAGGCGATGGCTTTTATTCGCCTACGCTTTGAGAATGACTTGATTGCAGCGGGAAAAAGTCAGGCAGCGGTTGAGGCAGCAAGTTCGGTGCGCTTTGATGATCTTAATGACTGCATCGCCCGAATTGAAGCCCTCGAAACCATGCGTGGCAGCGAGGAATTTGCGGTGCTGGCCGGTTCCTTTAAACGGATCAACAACATCATTAAAGACAACCGGAATACAGCGGTGGAGGAATTGCTGCTGACCGAGGAGGCGGAAAAGGAGCTTTTTGCTATCTGCGCAGCCGTCAGCAAAAAGGTGCAACCGCTGCTTGCCCAGAGCGACTACAGCCAAGCCTTGGCGGCCATGCTGACCATGAAAGAACCGGTGGACCGCTTCTTTGAGCAGGTGATGGTGATGGATGAAAATCCGGCAGTGCGCACCAACCGGCTGAATCTGCTCACCGGCTTGGCTGCGCTTGTCCGGCAGGTGGGAGATATTTCCCGGATGCACGTGGAGTAGAAAATAAAAAAAGGCTGCCTTTAGTAGGCAGCCTTTGTACCATTTTAGCTGGTTAGCTCGCTACTTTTTGGTGTGGCAAGTAGGGCAAGCCATCAGCATGACTGGAGGAGTCTTGGTACTCTTCTTGTCTTTATGGCAGCCATGGCAACGACCATGACCTGCACGCTGAATCGGGGAGATACCAGGAACTTTACCGTCCAAGGAAATACCATCAGCCTTTTTGTTGTGGCAAGTGTTGCATTTTTGCTTTTTGGTTTTGACTGCATCGTATTTTTCCTGTTTGCCGTCCGCAGTCTTACCGTGATGGCAGATACCGCAGTCCTTCAGGCGGTTTTGATGATCACGATGCGGGAAATAAGCAGGATTCATAGAAGCATCAGTACCGTCAGTAATAACTTGGTGTTCCGCTCCCTGATTAGTATCTTGGGCAGAGGTGATCGTGATAAAACCTGCGCCGCACATTAAAGCCAGAGCTGCACCAAAAACTAATGCCTTCTTCATGACAAAATCCTCCACAGAATAGTATAAAAAATGTAACGAAACACATGGCAATAAAATAAAAAAATATTGCCTGATTTATTTTCTATCGTCACACTGACGATAGCGCGGTGGATTTGTTTTGTCAAGCAAAGAGAAAGAACTTTTCATCAGCACGGTGGCAGATTAATTAGAACCGTAGCTGTGTAATCCGGCTAAAAGGTAATTTACTCCAAAATACGTGAAGAAAACCGAAATGAAACCAATCACGGCCAGCCAAGCGATACGGCTGCCGTTCCAGCCGCGCGTGAAGCGGGCATGAAGAGTGAGGGCATAAACAAACCACGTGATAATCGACCAAGTTTCTTTAGGATCCCAGCTCCAATAGGTACCCCAAGCCTCGTTGGCCCAAACTGCGCCAGTGATGATACCTGCGCTCAACCACATAAAGCCGAAAACGATGGTTTTATGAATTACGTCATCCAAGGTTCGCAATTCTGGTAAGCTGCCGATTAAAGTATCTGCGGAAAATTTTCGATCATGGCCGAATTGTTTAAGCAGATACATAATGCCCAACCCAGCAGCAACGGCAAAAGCTCCATAACCAATAAAACAGGTGATGACGTGCGCGATCAGCCAGTTCGATTGAAGAGCCGGAACCAGCGGGCTGATGTCCCTGCTGAGACCTTTGTCCACCGAAGTATAAGCCAACGTGATAAAAGGGATGGGCATGGCAAACGCCCCGATTACCGGCAGCTTGAACTTGATCTCCAGCAGGACGTAAAAAATGGCCGCGCACCAAGCAAAGAAGAGCAGCGATTCGTACATGTTGGTTAATGGCGCATGGCCAATGCCCAACGTGTAGGATTCCTGCCAACGCAGACCAAGACCGATAGTTTGGGCAAGAATACCAAGGACAGCGAGTACCAGCCCAACTTGCCCGACTTTTTTATTCCGAAAAACAAAGAGGCCGATGTAGCAGACCGAAGACAGCAGATACGCTATAGTTGTGATGCCGAAAAGCTGCGAGCTGTTCATAATTTCGATTTCTCAGCAAATGAGGAGGTTAGTTTGAGCTGTCGTTTTTGCCGCTGAAACCTTCAGCCAGCGCGGCCAAGGTCTTTTCAAAGCCGAGATTATTTTTATTAGCATTGCCGATGAAAACAACTACCGCTCCGCCGTTTACCTCATGCACATAGGCCCAAATTTTGCGGTGTGACATGAAAAAGGCCGCATACAAACCGAGCAGCATCAAGGCGCAGCCGCTATAAACCCACCATACGCCGGGGTCTTTGGAAACCTGAAGACCAGTAGCATAATGCGGGCCGATTTTGAGTTCATATTTGGTGCTGGGTCGCTCGACAATCACCGGCCTACCGTAACTCATAGGGAACATGGACGGCGGTCCCTGCGAATCCATCAGCCACATTTGCATTTCAGTGCTTGTACCTGTACCGTTCTCGGCAGGCACACTGCGAGCCTCTTGAATGCGCAGCATCCCTTGACCGCCTTCTTCTTGCCAGCTGTGCGTGGCATCCCATTGCTCCGGGTTGACCGGAAAAACTGTTTTTTTACCAGTAGTCAGGTTGGTCAAATGAATGATCGGCCTGTGCATGTCGTTGTAGCTGGACTGATAAAAGGTGATTCCTTTGTAAGTCAGCGGCTTATTGACCTCGATATTGGTAGTCAATACCTCTTTGCCTTGCTCAAGCACGGTCAAGCCAGAGACAAAATCCTTAGGCATCCCGTTATCATAAAAATGAATATCAAAGAAATTACAGCGCACCGTGAAACCAAGGGGAATTTCACTTTCGTCATCATAGGAAAAAATACGCTCGGTACTCCGCAGTTCCGGTAATAATACTCCACCTTTAAAGGCGAACTGCGGATTTTTGAGAATTTTTTTCGCCACTGTCGGCGAGCCGATAACCGCGCCGAGCAGAATAATTAAAATCGAAATATGGACAAGATACACGCCGTAGCGAGTCCAGCCGCCTTTTTGAGCAAAGAACAAGGTTCCATCTTCTTTGTCGCGGCGGGCGGCCTTCCACCCTTTTCCACTGAGATAACCAAGAAGGTGCTGAGTCGCTGTTTTCACCGAGCCACCACGCTGCACCTTATGCTGCATTTTCATCTTGAGTAGCTGCTCTGTGGCCGTGTCCAAGTTATCCTTGCGCACTAAGCGGATAACTCCCGGCAGGCGGTCGAGACTACACACGGTCAAATTGAGGCTAAACGCACCCAGCAAGGCGAGAAACCAGACTGAGTTGTACATGTCATCCAGATTGAAGGCATTAATTACCGCTGCGCCTGTTTTCCCCCAAGTTTCAGCGTAATGCTCAGGAGGCTTATTCTGCTGAACAACCGTGCCGATAATGGAGGTCGATGCGAGCAGGCCAATAAGGAGCAGGGCTAACTGCACTGAGGCGAGAAAAGCCCAAACTGAATTTTTTGCTTTGGCAGCCATTAGTTAAGACGATATTAAAATGAGAAATACAAGTGAACTTCAGGCAAAAAGACATGCAGTAGCTTGAATCATTCAAGCATGGGCCGGAAAAACTGTCAATCTTTTTCCCGGCCAGAAGAGCAGGAAGTAGGGCGCAGGTCAGAAAAGGCCGTCTGCTGGCGAATCATCCGGCGGATCAGTATCCGGCTCATCTCCAGCAAAGATATCCGGCGTGAACAAATCCTGCGGAGATCGACCCGTTTTGGCGTATTTCAACTCAGGGAAAACATGTTCCCGGATTTTTTCAATTTCAGAGGACAAGCCGCTGTCCTCGCGGCAGATTCTGCACTCTTTGATATGGCTGTCCACAAACTGCATCATGCGGCCAGGAGCCATAGTTTCCTGCTTGACGTGCGTATGCCATTCTTTGACCAGACGGAGCAGCTGATTGCATTGCATAGAAAACGGTGACTGTTCTCAGAGGGTTAAGAGAGGAAGACTCAGATGGATAACCGTTTCATTATAATAAAAAGTTGTTTTTCAGGTCAATAGTTATTATATAAATAGACTCATCTGTATCTTATTCTTGTGGTAAATTTGTCTATATTGTCACACGGTATAGCAACTCAGGGTGTTACTGCGAAAGCGGAAAGAATGTTAGGCCGCTGCTTTTCCGAACCGCAAATTCGATGTGCGAGTGAAGCACTTGTTTTCTATGCACATGCGCCATTTTACACTATTTTCCTCCTACCTTTCGTCTTGTTGAGCGAAAAATATGCGCATTCAGCCCGTCATCTTGGCCGGTGGTACCGGTACCCGGCTTTGGCCCCTTTCTCGTGAGCTGTATCCTAAGCAGCTGCTTTGCCTGATCGGCGAACATTCCCTCCTTCAGACCACCCTGATTCGGGTCAGTCTCCTGCCCGATATCCTGCCGCCGGTCATTGTTGTGGGTGAGGAACACCGTTTTTTGACCAAAAGCCAAGTAGATACCTTGAATCTCTTTCCTCAATATCAGCTGCTCTTAGAGCCGCTGGGAAAGGATACCGCACCGGCTGTCTGCGGTTCAGCTTTGTTTTGCCGCCAGCAGGCACAGGAGGACATCCTGCTGCTGGTGCTGCCTGCGGATCATCTCATTGCCAAGCCTGATGCTTTTATCGAAGCGGTAGCCAAGGCACAGGAGCAGGCTGCGCAGGGCAAATTGACCACTTTCGGCATCATTCCTGATCACCCAGAAACCGGCTACGGCTACATTCGTCGGGCGACAGACGGCGCAGTACAGTCCTTTGTCGAAAAACCCAATCTGGCTACCGCCCAGCGATACCTTGCTGAAGGCGGCTGGCTCTGGAACAGTGGCATGTTTGCTTTTCCGACGGATAAAGTGCTGGCTGAATTCCGCCTGCACGCCCCGGAAATATTGCGCTGCATGGAAAAGGCGGTGGAAGGCGGCAAGGCTGACGGTGTGTTTTTTCGCTTTGATGCCGAGGCGATGCAGAAGTCTCCCGCCAAATCGGTGGATTACGCCCTGATGGAAAAGACCACCTGCGCGGCAGCGGTAGAAGCCGATTTCGGCTGGAGTGACATCGGCTCATGGCAGACACTGTGGGAAGTGGCCGATAAGGACGAGCGGGGCAATGTGGTCAGTGGTGACGTACTGCTGGAGGATGTAGAAAACTGCTTGATCCGCTCTGAAGATACCTTAGTGGCAGCGGTGGGGTTGCGCGACATCATCGTGGTAGAAACGGCAGACGCAGTGCTGATCGCACCTCTCAATCGCTCGCAGGATATCAAAAAAATTGTCAATACGCTGAAAAAAAGCGAGCGAGCCGAGTTCCGCACCCATCGCACTGTGTATCGGCCTTGGGGCAGTTACACCACCTTGGAGATACAAGAACGCTTTCAGATCAAGCGGATCACTGTCTCGCCCGGCGCACGACTTTCTTCTCAAATGCACCATCATCGGCATGAACACTGGGTCGTGGTGCGCGGCACAGCTAAAGTAGAAAACGGCGACCAAATTTTTCTTCTTCGTGAGGATGAATCAACCTACATCCCGCTGGGTACGCTGCATCGACTGGAAAATCCTGGCGTGATTCCGTTGGAGTTGATTGAAATCCAAATTGGTAGCTATCTTGGCGAAGATGACATTGTCCGCTTTGATGATGCGTATGGGAGGAATGGATGAATCGAGAGCTGGTATATCATCAGTCGATACGTGCTACTTGAATACTGTGAACATTCGTCGCCAGTTAGAAGAACAGGAAAAACTTATCCTCTCACCTCATGCCTGTTTCAGTAGCAGATCGCGAGGGAGGTTGCGCGATGAGTCGCCCTGTGACCTCCGCACTGCCTTTCAACGCGACCGCGACCGCATCATTCATTCCAAAACCTTCCGCCGCCTCAAGCACAAGACGCAAGTTTTCCTTGCTCCAACTGGCGACCACTATCGCACCCGCTTAACCCATGTCCTTGAAGTTTCTCAGATTGCTCGCACCATTGCGGTCTGCCTACATTTGAACGAGTATCTCACTGAGGCCATAGCCCTTGGTCACGATCTCGGCCACACGCCTTTTGGCCATGCCGGTGAGTATAGCCTTAATCGCCTGCATCCGGGCGGCTTTCGGCATTATATTCAAAGCCTACGGGTGGTTGATTTTCTCGAAAATCACGGTCAAGGGCTGAATTTGAGCTGGGAGGTACGGAACGGCATTGTCAAGCATTCCAAGGGTTATCGAGACATTCTGCCTGACGACTCGCGGGAGCTGCCCGCCACGCTGGAGGGCCAAGCGGTGCGAGTAGCGGATATTATCGCCTACCTTAATCACGACATGGATGACGCGCTGCGAGCCGAAATGATTGAGGAAAGTGATTTACCTATTCACTTGCGGCGGGTGGTGGGCGACCGGCCTGATCTTCGCATTGCCGCCATGATGCGTGACCTGATCACAGAAAGCCTACGGGCTAACGAAGGTCGTCTCCGTCTCAGCCCGATGATGCAGGAGGTCATCTGCGGAATGCGCACTTTCCTCTACGACAACGTCTATCGTAATCGGCTCGTGCACAGCGAGTTTGAAAAAGCACAAAATGTCATCCGCGAGCTGTACCTATTTTTTTTGGAACATGAATTTCCAATCAGCCCAGAGCTGGTTTGCGCAAAACGTAAACCGCCCGTAGATGGCAAGGAAGAGAAACAGCTGCATCGATTAGTCTGCGATTTCATTGCAGGAATGACAGACCGCTATGCCTTAGACCTATATAGTCAAATTTTCCTACCTAAACCTTGGTCGGTGATGTAGCTTATGCATAAAAAATTGCAGTCGTTGAGAACAGTTCTATCTAAAACGCCCCCGCTTCAGTTTCCTGGAGGCACACTTTGTTCAGCTGGACCTGGACTAACAGGCTTATTTTCCTGAATCTGGGCCTGCTGCTGCATTTCTTCTGCCGCAGGAGGAACTACTGTTTCTAGCTCAGGCGCGGGAGACACCTGTACCGTCGGGGTCTGCTCTCGTTGTAGGTAGGAAAAAGGGTTCCAGCCGGTGTAAAGGAAAAATCCGGCAACGAATAGCCCAATGAGCATCAGCATCATAACTGCCAAAGTGACTGCCGAAACATGGGCAGGCTCGGCCAGCTGTTTAGCCGACATCCCACTGCCTTTACTGCCTTTTTGTCCATCTATTTGCTGGTGTTGTTCACGTTCAACTATGAATCTTCTTGCCACTTGATTTCCGTCTATGCCAAGAAGATTCGCGTAAATCGCTACTTGGCCACGAATGAATGTATTAGCCGGTAGGTCGGTATAATTCTCATGTTCAATGGCGACCAGATTGGAAGCGGAAATATTGGTCTCTTTCGCAGCATCTCGGATGCTGATTCCTTTTTCCTTGCGCAGCTGCCGCAGCATCTCCCCCACGCTTACTGCCTGATGCTCTCCGCTGACAGCTGCCTGTTTGTCCGTGCCACTCTGTTCTTGTCTGTTCATGAATCTCTGCTGATGGTTGTATTATTGGCAGAGATTCACAAAC